>CALHCJ010000019.1 GCA_937936275.1 uncultured Flavobacteriaceae bacterium | reverse complement strand
TAAGTAATCAGCTATGCCATCTCCGTCAGTGTCAATCGGGTCAAAGCTATCTATGATACCGTTCGAGTCTAAATCTGTACCTCCTAATGATGCATCCATATCATCAGGAATTCCATCTGTGTCTGCATCAAGCGCAAAATTTACCGAAGATACATCTACCCCATATTCTATACTATCACTTATACCGTCATCATCACTATCTACATCTGAGATATTTGCAATAGTGTCGGTATCACCGTCGATACTGCTATTCTCGATAACATCAATGATTCCATCTGCATCGGTATCTTGACTATATAGCGAACAAGATAGCGAGAAGAATATCACACTAGTTAATAGACTCTTAAATAAAGAAGTCTGAATTAAATTGAGATTTCTCATTTTTTGTATAATTGGTTGATTCATTACAGCGGTTATTTATTAAGACCCAAAAAAATGCAGAAGTCACTTTTAACAATAAAATGAACAGAATAAGCACTCTTTTGAGGTTACTTTTCTCGAATAGGTTGTGCAAAGAAGGTTAAAAGCTTTTTAAATTTTAAAGAATTGTTGTCAGAACCGTGTAAAGTGTAGGTGAACAACAACATTCTGTATGTTAGGTTAATTAAAACTTATGCATTTCATCGATTAGCATCTATTTTTATTGACCTGAGAGAATATTAAGTTTTAGATGATAAGCGCCTATTTCAAACCTAACTCTGCTGCTTTTTTTAGCATAAAGGCTTTAGCAGCATCATATTCATTGGCAATTTCTCCCTCTAAAATTGCTTCTTTAATGGCATCTTTGATGATGCCAATTTCTTTAGAAGGTTTCAAGTTAAAAGTTCGCATAATTTCTTCACCTGAAACTGGGGGTTGAAAATTACGAACATGATCGCGCTCTTCTACTTCTTGAATTTTTTGACGAACGACTTTGAAGTTGTTTTTATATTTTTTCTGTTTTTTGGTATTCTTTGTGGTAATATCAGCTTCACATAAGGTCATCAAATCATCAACAAAATCCCCAGCGTCAAATACCAATCGGCGAACTGCCGAATCGGTAGCAAAATCTTCAGCAATAACAATAGGTCGAGAGCTCATTAATACCATTTTTTGAACGAATTTCATTTTATCGTTCAAGGGCATACGAAGACGTTTAAAAATTTTATAAACCATTTTGGAGCCCACAAACTCGTGCCCATGAAAGGTCCATCCATTTTTTTTATGAAACTTTTTAGTTGGGGCTTTACCAATATCGTGCAATAAGGCCGCCCACCTAAGCCATAAATTATCAGTAGTTTCTGAAATATTATCTACCACCTCTAATGTATGCCAAAAATTGTCTTTATGTCGTTGCCCTTCGATTTCTTCAATACCTTGTAACGCAACTAATTCAGGTAGAATATAGGCCAGCAGACCAGTTTTATGTAACAAGGCAAACCCCTTAGACGGTTTTGTGCTTGCTATGATTTTATGTAATTCATCGACAATACGTTCTTTGGAAATAATTTTGATACGCTCATTGTTATCTGTTATCGCTTGTAAAGAGGGGAGGGCGATTTCAAAATTTAACTGTGTAGCGAAACGAATGGCCCGCATCATTCGGAGCGGATCATCAGAATATGTGATATTTGGTGCTAAAGGAGTTCGTATGACTTTTTTTTCTAAGTCTAAAACTCCGCCAAATGGGTCTACTAAATCACCAAAATTCTTTGTGTTTAAGGATAATGCTAATGCGTTAATAGTGAAGTCTCTTCGATTTTGATCATCTTCTAACGTGCCATCTTCAACCACCGGTTTACGACTATCTCTGTGATAACTTTCTTTTCGAGCCCCTACAAATTCTAATTCGATACCGTCATGTTGAAGCATTGCAGTGCCAAAATTTTTGAACACAGATACTTTGGTTTTTTTTGGTAAAAGGCTTGCCACTTTATTAGCTAAAGCAATACCACTGCCTACGGCTACAATATCGATATCTTTTGGAAGACCTCTTTGTAATAAATGATCGCGCACAAACCCGCCAATCACATAACAATCGACCCCAATTTGTTCCGCTGCTTTAGTGATGATTTTAAAAATAGGATCTTGAATTGCTTCCTTAAGGTTTTGCTGCATTACTCTCGTATCACTTTGACTGTGCCATCATTGCCTAACTTTATGATTGTAGAGCTGACACAATTGTCTTTATCTTTTTGCAAATCTACCACATAGTCGACACCTTTTAAAATAGCATCTGATATTTCAAAAAAATTGCGCGGTGTTGGTTGATTAGTAATATTTGTAGAAGTAGAAACAATAGGCTTTTTGAACTTGTTAATAAGGTATTGGCAAAATTGGTCAGATGCAACCCGAATAGCAATCGTATTATCGTTATTTACAAGGTTTTTAGCAAATCCTATGGGTTCATCATAAACTATAGTGATCGGCTTTGTTGCTAAATCGATGAGGTCATACGCTACCTCAGGAACTTTTTTAACATGCTTTTCGAGCATATAATCATTGGCAACTAAGCAGATCATACCTTTGCTAATTTCTCTTTTTTTCAGCTCATAAATCTTTTGAACGGCATCTTCATTGGTAGCGTCACAGCCTATGCCCCAAACTGTATCTGTGGGATAAAGGATTAACCCTCCACTTTTTAGTACCTCGATTGTTTTGTTGATTTCTTGTGTCAAAATATAAATTTAATAGGATGCTAAAAATAGTTTTCTAAGGATTGAAATCCATATTTTATGGTTTTTTAAATACTTCAAACTACCATTCGTTGATTAAAACTTGATGATTTGGAGTCGTTCTGCTTTGATTTCGTAATTTCGACGGCAAATTAGATAAAAAGTAATGATTTACGCTGCAGCCAAAGACCTTGAGAAGGAATTTCCTAATTGGAAAGTGATTGCGATCTCAGATCAAGATATTGAAATAATATCGCTCGAACCTGAGGGAGAAAATGAGGTATTGAAAATCGTAAACTTCTTGTACCATCAAATTCCTAGTAAAAAGTGGTCCTTAAAAATAGAACAGAACAGATTAAGGGGTTCTATAGAACCGAAGTCGAAATATAATAGAATGTACACCTCAGGAGCTTTCGATATCTTTCATTACGGACACTTAAATATTTTGGTAAAGTCAAAACAGCTTTGTGATTACCTTATTGTTGGGGTTTCTACGGACGAACTGATAAAAAAAGAAAAAGGGCAATTACCTGTAATTCCTTTTGACGAACGAATTAGTGTTGTCAAGGCTATTGGTTTGGTAGATGAGGTGATACCGCAGATTGATAAAAATAAGCAGCGCGTTGTAGATCAGTACAATATAGATGCTATTTCCGTTGGTAGTGATTGGAAAGGGCGTTATCCAAAAGTAAGTTGTGCAATGGAATACTTTGATTATACTAAAAATGTCAGTAGTACCATTTTAAAACAGACTTTGAATCTTAAAACTAAATAATCTAGGCCAAAGCATTATCATCTGTGGAAGTGTTCCAATCTTTTACAGGAGTTTGCCAATCACCATAGCGATAAGTTAAGTATTCATCAGTATTCTCTGGTATTGGATAATTTTTATTTTTAAATGTTACTTCTCTAAAAGAATCATAAAATTTCGAAGGAACAAATTTTGTTTTTTTATCAATTTCCCAATAGGTCTCTTCGTCTTGTGTGTACTTAACAAAAACATCTAAGCACACTTTTCCCTTCAGTAGCCCAAAGAATCTTCGGGTTCGAATTTTAATCATTCTTAAATCGCCCTTTTTAAAGAAATTAGTAGTTTCAGTAAAATAACGATGACGTACTCGAAAGCCCTGGCTTTTTAGTTCTTTAGCTAGAGTTGTAAGTTTTGGTGTTTCGCTAGCGTGAAGTGAAATGTCTAAATCATTATCCCAAGGTAGTAATCGATTTTCACGTCTTATACCTAGTAAAGTACCTCCTTCCAACCAATAGGTGATTTGGTGTTGATCAAAAATGTCTGTGGCCTTAAAAAGTAAGTTTTCCGCATCTTGAAGATTTTTTCCTTCTAAAGTGATATCATACGCCATACCGACACTCAGTTTTAAATTAAATTATTGTTCTTCAAGATTTCGCAGTCTTTTCAATTCTTTGTAGCGACTATATACGCCCAGCGCATTCAAATAAGAGATAATCATTCCTTTCTTTCCATCTAAGAATCCAAATCTTAAAATATAATGATTGAAGAATTTATAGAATGTTCTAAAAAGAAAATGATAGGCATTTGGATTATAATCTTTACCAAGTTCTTCTTGTGCTTTCATTTGTCCATATTTAATCATCTTACCTTTATAATCTTCATAATTATTGTAGGAATAATGAATTAATTTATTTTTTAAAACACCAATCTTACCGTCAACAATTAAGGTTTCATGCACAATTCGATCTTTGGTAAAAGCTACTTTACTTTTTCTAAAAAGTCTAAAATTTTTATCACTTTGCCAACCGCTGTATCTTAACACTTGATTTTGAAACATAAAGGTGCGATAGAAGTAATAGGCGACCGCCTGTTGTTCAGAATTTACGGTTTTCAGTATTTCATTCTTCAGCGGATCGGTTAGTCGCTCATCAGCATCCATAAACAAAACCCAGTCATTCGATGCTTGATTCATAGCAAAGGATTTTTGCTCTGTATAATTTACAAAAGGCCTTTGCAAGAATCTGACATTTGGTCTCTTTTTTATTTGAGCTACGGTACCATCTGTGCTAAATGAATCAACAACTATAATTTCGTCTGCAAATTGAAGATTCGTCAGAACTGCATCGATATTTCTGATCTCATTAAAAGTAATTAATACAGCTGAAATTTTATTTTTAGCTATTCCGTTCCAAAGATTGTTAAGTGGTCTACCAAAAATGGCATCAATTTTTATCTTTCTAGTTATAGGTAGCTTTCGCTGTTCAGGTACTCCATTTTGAGCAATATACGCTCTAACTGCCGCAATCATTCTTTCTGCTGATTTACCATCTTGATATGGATGATACATTGCGTTCAGTTGCTGTCGTTGCGCACTGTAAGAATCACTTTCCAAATTACTAAGAACGCTTTGCGTCAATTGTCCTCTTTGTGTGATATTCTCCCATCTAATATTTTCCGAAATGGTTTTATAAGAAATAGCGGGCTTGTCTAATAATAGGAACTCATAGATAACTGATGAGGTATCACTAATTAGAATATCGGCCAGAAGGAGAAACTTTATGATATTCTTTTCTTCCTTAAAAAGAACATTTTTATGCTTATCGGCAAGGTTCTTATACGCCTCAATCCACTTTGGATGCATAAAATCATGAAACTTGATTAAGATCACATAACCAGTCTTTATCGCTAAATCTTCAATATCATTCAAAAGCTCCGCTGCCGAGGTCAAGCTTGGCGAAAAAGTAGGGGCATAGAGGATAATTTGATCGGTTTCGTATTGCGTTAAAAGTGCTTTCTTTTTATCGTTGTAAACATTCTTTTTCTTTCCATAGATATCAAGTTTGGGCCAGCCTGTTTCGGTAACATCAAAATCTTTGTGTTTTGCTTTGAGCTCATTAAACCTATTTGTAAAATATGGACCTTGAGTAAGATATAAATCAAAATAATGCCGAATACGAAAATGACCTTTTTTTTCTCCAGCTAACCCATGAAAAATTTGAGTCTTGAGGCCTCGAATGTAATATGGAACTTCATTGCCAGGAACGAAAATGACATCACTTTTAAAAAACTGTAAATCTAATAAGCTAGCTGTATGCGGTTCATGAGAAAACGGAAATTTAGTTATCAGTTTATCAGTCACATACCACAAAAACTCTTCTCCTTCTCGCAATAACTCATCGCGAATTGGAGCCATAATACCGAAGGAATAGGCATTTTGGCAGAAGAGAATAAATTTCATTTTTGGAAAATATTGTTTGCATTTTCTAGATCTTCTCTAAAATCGACCTCCATGCAATCAAATTGTGAGATATCAATTGCTTTCACTTTCAATCCATCTTTTTCTATCGCTATTTCAAGACCTCGTTCGAAATAGTCGTTGTCATCACATTCTTCGAGTCTTTTGATAAAAAATGCAATGTCATTTTTAGCAATATAATTGATGCCTACCGCCTCTCCTAATCCGTTTTTTACCGTTTTCGATAGTTGGTCAATAAAACCATTTTTTAAAGTATATTTTACCTCTTCTTCAGCAACTTTACTAGTATTTACTGCAACAAATGACGCTTGTTGATCAATCAGCGGTTGTAAAACTTTTAAAAGGGCACCGTCAAAAACTACATCTCCGTTAAGCCAAAGCACCGAAGTATTTTTATGTTTTCGCAAGGCTTGTAGTAAACTTTTAGAAGTGTTTGTACGATCGAAAAAAGGATTATAAATGTACATGAGCTGTGGAAAGCGTTCCATGATTAAATCCTTTTTGAAACCCACTACTACATTGATATCGTGAATGTCAAATTGTTCTCCTAGGTTTTCAACTTGCATCGCCATGATGCTTTTGCCATTATTTAAAGGGGTGAGCGGCTTTGGAAATGGATTACCTAAACGAGAGCCAATACCGGCAGCAAGAATGACAATTTTCACGATCTAATAGCTTTTAAAGGAGTTAAGTAATTGTGACATACCTTTTTAAATGTAAAGTTTTTAAAAAGTAGACACAAACACCGTACTTTAATCAACTTTATAAGAGCTATAAAGAAGACCATTTTTCAAATGTAAAGTTAATTTAAGTAAAAGTAAAGCATGAATTGCCGTTAGTTTCAGATGAAATGCCACCTTTTAAATCATATCCTTCACTTAGAAGGACGAAGAGGCAATACAACGAATTGAAATTTTAAAAAGTAAAGTTTAATTGCTCCTTTGCGAAACAGGCTTTAAGCTTGGTACTTTCTGTTCTTGTTCTAACTTTCGAAGTTCAAGATAACGTTCCCAATCTCCTAAGGCATTGAGATAGCAAACTTTGATGCCTTTTGTTCCATCAAGAATACCTAATCGAATAATGTAGTTGTAAACGAATGTAAATGTTGGTTTTGCGAATAACAAGAAAGCATTAAACCGCTTGCCTTTCTGAAGCGCTTCTTTGGCTTTCATTCTGCCGTATAGCACCATTTTGTGTTTATAGTTTGCAAAATCTCTATAACAATAATGGGTCAATTGTTGGTTTAAGGTTGCAGATGTTCCATCAACAATCAGCGTTTCATGTACGATACGTTTATCTGAAAATTGTACTTTACTTTTTCTAAAAAGACGATAGTTTTTATCGGTTTGCCAACCGCTAAACCTCAAGCGTTCTTGTTGAAACATGAATTTTCTTTTAAACCAAAAAGCAGCGTGTTCAGAAGAACTATTTACGGTCTCAATAATTTCAGCCTGTAATTCGTGAGGAACAACTTCATCGGCATCAACGAAAATTACCCAATCATTAGTAGCCTGTTCTAAAGTAAAGGCTTTTTGAGCCGTATAATTTTTAAACGGATGTTGTATTACACGAACGTTTGGTTGTGCAGATAAGTACTCATATGTTCCATCTGTACTGTATGAATCTACGACGATAATTTCATCGGCAAATTCAATTGATTTCAAACAACGTTCGATATACCCGATTTCGTTGTAGGTAATTACAAGTGCTGTTATTTTTGTGCGTGTAAGCCCCATAGCTATGATTACGTAGGTTATTCATATTGGAGTGGTCTGGTATAAGAACTTCAAAAAATGGAAAATAGTATACTACTTCCTATAAAATTCTTACAAAATTACACAGCGACATTATGTTCTCTAAGGGCATCATTTAATGATGTTTTTTTATTGGTGCTTTCTTTTCGTGTGCCAATGATAAGAGCACATGGTACTTGATAATCACCTGCCTTAAATGATTTTGTGTAACTCCCTGGTATAACAACTGAACGTGCAGGAACCCTACCTTTTGTCTCAACGGGCTCAGCACCAGTAACATCAATGATCTTGGTAGATGCAGTTAGTACTACGTTGGCACCTAAAACAGCTTCTTTTTCTACGTGAACACCTTCGACAACTATACAGCGAGAGCCAACGAAAGCATTATCTTCAATAATGACAGGTGCGGCTTGCAAAGGTTCTAAGACCCCACCAATACCAACACCACCACTTAAATGCACATTTTTGCCAATTTGAGCACAACTTCCCACGGTTGCCCAAGTATCGACCATAGTGCCTTCATCTACGTAAGCTCCTAAATTGACATAACTGGGCATTAGTATTGTTCCCTTTGAGATGTAAGCGCCATGTCTAGCAACAGCGTGAGGTACAACTCGAATTCCTTTTTCTTTGTACCCAGTTTTCAACGGAATTTTATCATGATATTCGAAAATACCCACCTCAAGAGTTTCCATTTTTTGGATAGGAAAATATAGTACAACCCCTTTTTTGACCCATTCATTGATCTGCCAGCCCTCTGCTGTTGGCTCCGCACATCGAAGTTTACCAACATCTAAAAGGTTGATTACTTCTCGAATAGCTTCTTGTGTACTTTCTTCTTTTAGTAGTCCACGGTTTTCCCAAGCACTCTCAATAGTATTTCGTAAATCAGTCATGATGCGTTTTAAAAATTTCGACAAAGATAAGAGGTAGTCAGTGATTTTGTTTGTCAATTTTAGAGGTATCACAAATTACTCAGAAATAGAGAAGAAAACTTTAGTGTATTGTGGAATTACGAAAAGTAGTTTTTAATACTTTATTCGGGATTATCTTTTTATTTTTGCGGAAAAGGTATTGTGGGACGCATTTTGGCATTGGACTATGGAAGGAAAAGAACGGGAATTGCGGTTACCGACGAACTGCAATTAATTGCCTCTGGTCTTACCACGGTGGCCACACATGAGTTGTTTGATTTTTTAAAAAAATACGTCGCTGAGGAGAAGGTTGTAAAATTTGTTGTGGGAGAACCTAGGCAAATGAACAATACTCCTTCAGAAGTTGAAGTGCTCATTATTCCTTTTTTAAATCGATTGAAAAAACTTTTTCCTGAGATGCCCATTGAGCGCGAGGACGAACGTTTTACATCAAAATTGGCGATGCGAACCATGATTGATAGTGGTCTCAAAAGAAAACAGCGAAGAGATAAAGCCCTTGTTGATGAAATTAGCGCAACGATTATCCTTCAAGCCTATTTAAATAGAAATTAGATGATATTACCCATTGTTGCTTATGGTGATCCGGTTTTAAGAAAGGTAGCCACAGATATAGATCAAGATTATCCAAAGTTTAAAGAACTTTTGGCAAATATGTGGGAGACCATGTACGGTGCCAAAGGAGTAGGATTGGCTGCACCTCAAATCGGTCGCGCGATTCGTGTCTTTCTTGTAGATACAACTCCTTTCGCTGATGATGAAGATTTATCTGAAGCAGAACAGAAACAACTCAATGGATTTAAAAAAGCATTTATCAATGCTCATATTGAAGAAGAAGTAGGCGACGAATGGGCATTTAATGAAGGTTGCCTCAGTATTCCTGATGTTCGTGAGGATATTAAACGAAAAGATACCATAACCATCACTTACTTAGATGAAGATTTCAAATCGCACACTGAAACTTTTAATGGCCTTTTGGCAAGGGTGATTCAACATGAATATGATCATATTGAAGGAATTTTGTTTACCGATAAGCTTTCACCCCTCAAAAGACGCATGTTGAAGGGGCGGTTAGCAAACATTTCAAAAGGAAAAATTGATGTAGAGTATCGTATGCGTTTTCCAAGTATTAAAAAAGGACGTTAAAAAAGATTGTATTTGAAGGATTTGTTACATATTTGCCGCCTTCAAGAGAAGCATTAGAATTATTGTAAGTATGAGTTTAGATAAAATTTTATCCATTGGTGGAAAACCAGGGTTGCACAAATTAGTTACTCAGACAAGAACAGGCTTTGTTGCTGAGTCTCTTATTGACGGTAAAAAAATTACGGTAAGTATCCGAAGTAATGTGAGTGTACTTTCAGAGATTGCTATTTATACTTTGGAAGAAGAACTACCCTTAAGAGAAGTTTTTCAGAAGATACAGGTTAAAGAAAAAGGAGGAAAAACATCGATTCCGCATAAGTCAGAAAAAATAGCATTGGAAGAATATTTTTTTGAGGTACTACCTGATTATGATGAAGATCGTGTTTATGCAAGTGATATCAAAAAAGTAATTCAGTGGTATAATTTACTTCATGATAACGGAATTACAGATTTTTCTGCTGACGATGAAGATACCGTTTCTGAAGAGGAATAAAAGTTTTAACACATTTAGTGATAAACCTCGACCTAGACGTCGGGGTTTTTTTATGGTGCAATTGGTTATATTTAAGCAACTAATAAAAACCAATCGTACTGATGCAACACTTTATTTTAAAAAGACTATTACCATGTTTAGCCTTACTCACTTTTTTTCCGCTGTTAGGGCAGCAGGTCAAAGACACAACAAAAAAAGCGACTAAAGAACTTCCTTTAGAACCAGAACGTACCGTTTCATTTACAACCGATAAAGGAACTTGGATTTCGCTTGACGTGAGTCCTGATGGAAAAACAATTGTTTTTGATATGATGGGTGATATTTATTCTATACCCATTACCGGAGGAAAGGCTACTGCAATTACCTCAGGCATTCAATATGATGTGCATCCAAGATACAGTCCTGATGGCAAATCTTTAGTTTTTATTTCTGATAAAAGCGGCTCAGATAATATCTGGACGATGGATTTAGCCTCCAAAGAAGATAAACAAATTACACAAGAGAAGAAGCATAATTTCTTTTCTGCCGAATGGACACCTGATGGCGATTATATCGTTGGAGTTAAAGGAAGACGCAATATAAAACCACACATTTATCATAAAGATGGCGGTTCAGGAAGTCAATTGGTGAGTAAGCCCGAAAACGTAAAATTGATTGATCCTGCCTTTAGCGCAGACGGCAAACTACTATATTTTTCCCAGCGTAGAGGATCATGGAATTACAACGCACAGCTACCCCAATATCAAATTAGCACCTACGATATGGAGGATGCCGATATGAATACTATTACGTCGAAATACGGTTCGGCCTTTACGCCTACACTTTCTGCCGACGGTAATTGGTTGGTCTATGGTTCTCGCTTCGAAGCAGAGACGGGTCTGGTTTTAAGAAATCTGAAATCAGGTGATGAGCGTTGGTTGGCATATCCTGTACAGAGAGATGAGCAAGAATCAATAGCTCCGTTGGGGGTACTTCCCGCCATGTCATTTACGCCTGATAGTAAAAATTTAATTGCATCTTATGGCGGAAAAATTTATTCAATTTCGTTGGAGAATACACTTGCTACTGAAATTCCATTTTCCGTAGATGTGAATCTCGAAATGGGACCTTTGCTATCTTTTAAATATCCTATCAAAGACGTTGAGGAAGCTTTGGCGACGCAAATTCGTGATGCAAAGCCTTCTCCTGATGGAACCAAGTTGGCATTCACAGCACTCAATAGATTGTATGTCATGGATTTTCCTAACGGAACTCCGAAACGTTTAACAAAAAATAATTTTGTAGAAGCACAACCAGATTGGTCGCCTGACGGAAAATCATTGGTTTTTACGACATGGAAAGAGGGTGGAGGGCATCTCTATAAAGTGAATGTTGATGGTAGAATTCGAACTACACAATTGACACAGCAATCTGGAGTATATCAATACCCAGAGTGGTCATCCAATGGAAAACGCATAGTTTTTCACCGGGGTACTACCCAAACGTTTCAAGATTTATTAGGCCTATATTCTAGACAGATGTTTGAAGATTTAGTTTGGATTTCTTCGGAAGGCGGCGCCATTAATTTCATTGATAAAAGTAAGGGTAGAATGTATCCGCATTTTACAAAAGTTGATGATCGTATTTATTTAAGTACAGATAAAGGAGAGCTGCTTTCCATCCGTTGGGATGGTACAGATCAGAAGACCCATCTCAAATTAAAGGGCATCGTCACTTATGGTTCGCAAGATAAATTAGATGATCATTCATTGCTTCCAGAAGAGGTAGAGGCAGATGATAAAGATAAATCGTCAAAGCCTGATTATATTATGATTTCCCCTGACGGCAAATTTGCTATGGCGAAAATAAACAATGATGTGTATGTTGCGACTATTCCAAGGTATGGTAAAGTACCTACGGTTTCAGTCGCTAAGGCAGATAAAGCAGCTTTTCCGGCAATGAAGCTCACTATTATTGGTGGTGAGTTTGCCAATTGGTCTCCCGACGGCAAGCATGTGCATTGGTCGTTAGGTGCGAGTCACTTTAAATACAATGTGGCCGATGGAAAGCAATTTGCAGATAGTTTGGCAACAGCAAAAAAGAAAGAAGCAGAACTAAAGAAAACAGAAACTAAGACAGATTCTACTTCTACGGAAGCGGAGAAGGAAGAGAAAAAAGAAGATCCGAAGTTTGAAGCTGATGAATTTAAGATTGATGTAAAATATAAGAAGTATGCCCCTCAAGGTACATTGCTATTAAAAGGTGCACGCTTATTAACCATGAAGGGGAATGAGGTGATCGAAAAAGGAGATATCCTTATTGAGAATAACAGAATCAAAGCTGTAGGCGCTTCTGGAAGTATTGAAATTCCTAATGGAACCAAAGAAATTGATCTAGCTGGTAAAACCATTGTACCAGGATACGTAGATACTCATGCACATTTGAGACCGGCATGGGGAATTCATAAAAATCAAGTTTGGATGTATGCTGCAAATCTTGCCTATGGCGTAACAACGACGAGAGATCCGCAAACGGGAACTACTGATGTGTTGTCGTATTCTGATATGGTTGATGCGGGAATGGTTGACGGACCAAGAATTTACAGTACTGGACCCGGTTTAGGCTTTTGGGGCTATCAATTAGAGAGTTTAGAACAGACCAAAGATGTATTGAAACAGTACAGCAATTACTTTGATACCAAAACGATTAAAATGTATTTGGTAGGTAATCGTCAACAACGACAATGGGTTATTGAAGCGTGTAAAGAATTAAAATTGATGCCTACCACAGAAGGGGGCTTAGATTTTAAATTGAATATGACTCAATTATTAGATGGTTATCCTGGGCATGAACACTCCTTACCCATTTATCCGATTTATGAAGATGTAGTACAAACTATTGCTGAATCTAAGATGGCAGTAACGCCTACTTTATTGGTTTCCTACGGAGGACCTTGGGCGGAGAACTATTATTATTCTCGAGAAGATGTTTGGGGTGATCAGAAGCTTCAATATTTTACTCCGTATAAAGAATTAGCGCGAAAGAGTAGGAGACGACCAGGTTGGTTCATGGATGAAGAGCACGTCTTTAAAAAGCATGCTGAGTTTATGAAAGATTTGGTAGCTGCTGGAGGAATGGCGGGTATAGGAAGCCATGGACAACTACAAGGATTAGGTTTTCATTGGGAGTTATGGTCTGTAGCTAGCGCTGGCATGGATAATTACGATGCTTTAAAAGTAGCTACAATTACAGGAGCTACGGCTATAGGTCTCGATCAAGATTTAGGAAGTCTTGAAGTTGGTAAATTAGCCGATATCGTGATTTTAGAAAAGAATCCGCTGGAAGATTTGCGACATACCAACACTCTTACCCATGTTATCAAAAATGGTAAGGTCTATGACGCGAATACTTTAGATGAGGTTTGGCCTGAAGAAAAGAAAGCAGAAAAATTCAACTGGCAAACCAAAAAGCCAGAAGGATTGCCAGGAGTAAAAAAATAGATACTATAAAAAAGAGCCCTTCTTGGGCTCTTTTTAGTTTTATGAAGTTCAGGTTTTAAACCTTCCAACCCTCTCTATACGTTCTTCCCACGAATTGATTGGCTTCTTCTAAGTTAGTGATTCTTGTATTCTCACCATCCCACAAGAGTTTTTTACGCGCAAAGAATTCCATCTTGCCTTCGGCATTTTCCCTGCGTAACATATAACTTCTGATCGCCAAATTTCCCATTAAAACAGTCTCTGTCATAGGCCCTGCATAATCGAACGATGAGGTAAGCCCTAAATGTTCTTCGCTACCAAAACCAGCCTTGCATGCATCGACCCATTTTCGTTGATGACCGTACTCAGGTTCTTCCATCACTTCTACTTCTGGTCCAAATTCTGTGGTACCGTCGTTCAAATATAATTTTGGAGTTAATGGAGAGCTATCGTTGATATTGGTAGATATGATTCCTTTCTCGCCTATAATTAAAACGCCGTTTTGACTGCCGGGTCCACCGATATCACTATTAGCAGGTATAATATCAGGATGTGAAGGACGTATACCACCATCACTCCAGGTCATTTCAATTGGTGTTTTCGTTTTATCTGTTGCTTCGAAGTGTAAGGTAATAAATGAAGAAGCAGGACATCCTTCAGGGTGATAATCAGCAGTCCACATTTGAGAAAAAACAGAACCCACGCTGCATTCCGCATCCGTAGGATATTTTAAGTCTAAAGTTCGAAAAGGAATATCGATTAAGTGACATCCTACGTCACCTAATGCGCCAGTACCATAATCCCACCAGCCTCTCCAGTTGAAAGGGTGTAGGTTTGGTGTAAACGGTTTTGCTTCGGCTGGGCCGAGCCATAAATCCCAATAGAAATCTTTGGGTTTTAGACTAGCATCAGCCTCCGGCATTTTTCCCCCTTGTGGCCAAACGGGTCTATTGGTCCAAACCTGTACTTTTGAAACGGCACCAATAGCATCATCATCAATCCATTTTTGAACTGTATTCAAGAGCGGGTTTGATCCTCCTTGATTTCCCATTTGAGTCACTATTTTTTTCTCACGGGCCATTTCTGTCAACAAACGCGCCTCACGAATATTATGAGTCATAGGCTTTTGCACGTACACATGAATACCGCGCTCCATGGCATACGCTGCCGCTGGACCATGAACATGATCGGGAGTTGAAACCGTGACTGCATCAATACCTTTCTCTTTATCTAGCATTTTACGGTAATCGTTATATAATTTTGCTTTGGGAAAATTTTCTACAGAACGTTTCGCTGAACCTGTAAAATCTACGTCGCAGAGCGCAGCGACTTTTTCACGACCATTTACTGAGGCGTTATAAATATCACTAGATCCTTTTCCACCGGCTCCTATTGCAGCTAAGTTCAAACGATCACTAGGTGCTACATACCCAACTCCCCCAAGTACATGTCTTGGTACAATAAAAATAGAAGAGGCAATGGCTGCTTTTTTAATAAATGATCTTCTTGAAGTATGCGTCTTTTTTTGGCCTTTATTTTTCATGAAGCGGTATTGTTTTAAGTTGACTATGGAATGAACTAAAGTTAAGGAAAATTACAGAACAGCGCAGGATCTCAAAGTAAGATGCATTACAGTTTTTTGTTAGAAAGTTTTTATTTTTAGAATTCAATAGGCCTTGGCAACAAGATGTGAATTACGATTCAGTGTGGTAACATTGAAAACAATCGTTTATATACAGTCCGCTTGTGTATTTTTATTTTTCCATTGAATCCAGTATTCTTGCAAGCCTTCCTCTGTAGTTTTTAGAGTGCTTATATCCAATGTTTCGTCAGGTAAAAGAACCTCACGTAATTCTATGATTCTTTGTGATAAATTTGGTTTATGATTCCATCCACCTACATGATCAAAAGAGGTAAAGGCCTCACATTTGGTTTGAACTTCCATGAACGGTATAACCAAGGTGTAGGTTACGACACCCGATCCCATTCCTTCTGTACTCATTGCTATTTTGGAAAAATCTACTTTGCTGTATTTTGTATCGGTGTATAACTGCTTTAATTTATCTCCGACCACATGAGACATGGTATTTGAAAATTGATGTGCTACATCTGAACCGTCAACAAATTCAGGGCCAAGATATGTTCCAAAACATTCTTGATCTGTACATTCAATACCATCTTTCGCTACTATTTTTTTTTCTTCATTTTCAGTTAAGCCTAAGCAACCGAATAATAATAAAATAGGAAGCATTACTTTCATGAAGTTTTTCATTTTTAGTGATAATAAAGATTAGGCTAAGCGCAGTGTGTTAGTAAGACAACTTTGTTGTTTTGGTTTGAACACTTAGCTAAAGCTTATTGTTTGGTTTTTTCTTTATGTTCAATTTAGCAACTTTATAAATATACACAGACCTTTCGGTATCGCCCCGAGGTCAGCATTACGTTTAGGCTGTGTTACTTGCCGTTTTTTTAGAGAATTAATCTATTCCGTTGCGTATTTTTTTAACTGATACCAGGAAAATAGACCGAGTAGCAGTTCCGCAATTATTCCGAAAATATAACCACCGGTTGGAAATCCATCCATTATCATACTCAACGCTCGTCCCGCTGCCAGAGTTATCATAAATAAAACATTCAGTTGAGTGGCAATTTTCCAATATTTTGTTTTCCAGATTCCTAGAATCCAAATGAGTGAGATTCCGAGATATAAGCACATAATAGCTTTCAGCATATTTGAAAGGTCAATCGTATTTACTTGAATATCTAAATGTTCTGGCAATACTGAAGGCGACCCATAAATAATTGCTGTAGGAACTACAATTGATACAGAAATGATAAGATGTAAACGTGTAAAAATCCACTTCAAATTGTTCTTCATTCGCTAAGAGTCAAATTGTCTTAAATGATGATCAAAATGTTTCCATTGCGCAATTGCCCATTCATTTGGAGTTAAATTGCCAAAGAATGGATGAGGTTGTTTTGTGCATTGTTCAGGTCCATTTTCATAAAACTGCTTTATAAGTGACATAGCTTTATTTTTTTCCTTTTCAAAGTCTTTTTCACTGGTAAAAATATAATTTTTCCCTGTTGGTGAATTTTTAGAAAATTGTTTTTTACTTACATAACGTCCTTTAAAAAACCTGCCTAAAATTATTCCTATGAACATTCTTTCTTGGAAATTGATATTCAATGCAGTCTCAAGAAAAGCATTTAAATGAGCTAACATTTGAGCTATATTCATTTTACCCCACTTTCTTTCTGCATTCGGAGTTAGTTTTTCTAACCTTTCTATAATTCCGTTAACGTCAGATTGATTATATAAGTTATTCATGATTGTTGCGGGTTCAATCTTTAGCTTATGTAACTTGTCTTAAGTTTTTATTGCTCCATTTCATTATCAAGGTTAAATGTTCTTTTAAAGACTTTCCCTTTTTGGTCAGTCTATATTCCACTTTCGGTGGAATTACCGGATAGGATTTCCTTTTAACAATTTTAAGTTTTTCCAAGTCCTTTAACTGTTGTGAGAGCATTTTTTGGCTTATTCCTTCAATTGCTTTGTCCAGTTCATTAAATCGCATTACCTCATTTAACAACAATAACCAAATAATTACGGGTTTCCACTTCCCACCAATTTGTTCCATAAAAATGGTAATCGGACATTCTTTGGCTTGCTGATATTTTTTTTTAATTATTTTTTTTGCCGTTTCCATACTAATTACATTTTTCCGAGCTGTAAGTTAGTTACTTACCAAAAAGTAAGTACTTGTCAAAAGTATAGTTATTTACCAAATTTGCAAATAAATTATGGAACATGAATGATAAGACCATTGTAATTACAGGCGGAACTACAGGAATAGGTTTTGCTTGTGCAAAATATCTGATAAAGGTCGGATATAACGTAATAATAACGGGAAGAACCAAAGAAAATTTGGACAATGCAGTTTCCAAATTAGGAAAAAATGTTTTTGGTATTTTATCGGACTCTTCTTCTTTGAGCGATATTGAAAAACTGGTTTTAAAAGTAAAAAACGAATTTGGAAATATTGACGGGTTGTTTGTGAATGCAGGTATTTTTAAAGCGATGAACTTTGAAGGAACTAGTGAAGATTTGTTCGATGAAACAATGAATATAAATTTTAAAGGTGCTTTTTTTACAGTCCAAAAATTTATTCCAATCTTGAAAAACCCTTCAAGTGTGGTTTTAAATACCTCTATTGTTGTATTTAAAGCATTTGCCGATACGAGTGTTTATACTGCAAGTAAGGCCGCTTTGGAAAGTATAGCCAAAGTTTTGAATATTGAACTTTCGGATAGAGGCATAAGGGTAAATGTCGTCAGTCCTGGAGTTACGCAAAGTCCAATCCAAAAAAAGTCAGGAATGACTGATGAAGCAATTAACAATTTGCTTGAGCATTTTGCATCAACTTCTCCAATAGGTAGAATTGTTCAGCCCTCAGATATAGCTCCAATCGTTGAGTTTCTATTGTCCGATAAATCCCAAGTTTTAAGAAACGAAAAAATTATTATTGATGGGGGCACAACTATGTAGGTATTTGATTTTTTGATGGGTATTCTTAGCTTGTTTACCGTTCGCAAATGCCCAAATCAAGATTGATTCAACCAGGAACAATTTGAAAAGATATTCTATTGGACTTGAAAATTTAAATGAATTGTATAAAGAAGCATTCCGGAATATTATCTATCATCTTTCGGAAGTTGTTCCAGAACTTTGCAATGTGTATAAAATGTGAAGAAAAAACAATGCCTATCAATCATTTTCATTTTCGTTGTAGAAATTGCGAAACTATAGAATGTCTTCCAGAAGCAGTTCATTTCTCTGCGCCAGATGGTTACAATGCCGAAAGTGTTAATTGTGTACTTACAGGAGTTTGCATGGATTGTTCTTAAATATGTTTTTGGTGAGCTAAATTTTTTTACTGTGTTTTAGTTTTTTTAACCAAAACAAAAGATTTGGTGAGCATTATAAAAAACCAAACTTTAGATTAAGTAATAAAATGCATATCAATTAAAGCCTTTGCTGTAGGCATTTAGTTTTTATCAATCGTTCGTTTAGCTCGTTTTATTATTTTTTCAGTTTCCTTTGTTGGAGCATCCTTTCTCCATCTTTCACAAAGTTCAAGAACAAAATCAGTTTTAGTTTTACTCGCATCATTAAGCCAATTTCCAACGCTATTTTGAACATAATCTGATTAGTCTGATTTCAAATGCTCCAAGAGAGGTAAAGCTATTTCTGGATTCTCTTTTAGTTGTTCTATATGTTTACACCAAACGCCTCTTGGTCTTGTTGACTCAGTTGTAAATCGTCTTATATTTTCGTCTTCGCTTTTGGTCCAACCGCTCAAAATAGCTATCGATTTTTCTAAGTTGTTATTAATTTCAGGTCGAAGAGCCATCCATACAACCTCTCGTACTCCAAAGTGAGTATCTGCAATTAATTTCTTTGATTGATTGAGCTTTTCATGTATACTCATTTTTTGTCTAAAGATTTGAGATATGGCGCATAGCAACGAATAGAATCGGATAAGTGAGAACTCAAATTATTAAAGATTAGGTTGAATTTTTTACTAGTTGAGTGTAATTCGTAAAGCGTTGAACCAACTAATTTCGTCGTATTCATCGTAGAAGGTTTTTTTGATTTTTAATATTTTCAGAAATCAATTTTATTTTTTCTTTTGAAATACCAATTTTTGAAAAACTTGCGTTTACAAGTTTTAAATGGTCAATCGCTAGCCATTCTGTTAAATTAACAGATTCAATTTTTCCATCGTTTAGTAATTCCAATACCTTTTTCGGAATATCTTGAGCTTTTCTTCCTCCCTTACGATTAAGTATTTCTTCGTTCATTTTAGGGTTTACGAATTGACTACTACGGTCCTAAGTAACAACAGTCACTATTTTAGGTCTAAACCGCAATAATTTTTATCCATCGTTTGTTATTTTTATTTCAGTGGTTGGTAGTAATCTAGAATCTTCTAATCCCGCAGTTCTATGACCAACATTTTTTAAATAAATTTTGCTTTCGGCAAATTTCATAAATGTCTGAACTGATTGGTGTTCAACTAAAAGAACAGCATCCCATTTTTCTGATTCAGGTCCAATTAGGAAATTATTACTCGCTCCATAGAAAAGAATTTTACTTCCTAATTTATTAAGTTCAAGTAATGTGTTATCTGTATATATCTTATAAGCTTCCTTTCCACTAATATCTTTTTGCGGTTTTATAGACTCTAAATTTGCATAATCAGCTTTAGATTTAAATTTCAATAAATTTAGCATTACAATTCTCCCTTTTTGATGGAAATTTAAATAGAATTCTTTGCCCATTTCTGGTGTTGCGTTAATGTGCTTCTTCATATTTTATAATTTTCCTCAAATGTTGGAATATTATTCAAAATATTCATTGATATAGGTCAAGAACGGAAAGCAACTTTATTTCTAATTCGACTAACTGTTTCCGGACTTACATTTAGATAAGAAGCAATTTCATATTGTGGAATTTCAGTTGCAATTCTTCTATTAACTTTAACCAATTTTAGATATCTTTCTTCAGCATTTAAAAGTCTAATATCCTCTAGTTTTTTTGCCGTAGAAATGAATAGTTTTTCAGATACTTGTCTTGCTATTTTTTCTACAAATGAGTGTTTAGTTGCTAAATCTTCAAGTTTCTTTCTGGTGATTATCTTTAATACAGAGTTTTTTAAGCAAACTATTTCTTTACTTGATTCTTCTTGTCTTAAAAAACTATAATAATTTGCCACGAACTGATTTTCAAAGACAAAATCATCAATAACTGATTTATCATTTCCTATTAAAGTACACTTTAAAAGTCCTTTCTCAACAAATCCAACTCTATTTGAAATCATTCCGTAGGCTACAAATTTTTGCCCCTTAATTAAATTTATTTTTTTGAAAGAAGCAGCAAATA
>CALHCJ010000018.1 GCA_937936275.1 uncultured Flavobacteriaceae bacterium | reverse complement strand
TAAGATTTTTCCTTGATCATCTGTGATGACCCAAGAACTTAAGCTACCTACACGATCACCAGTAAGTGAAAGGCCAGAAACCATATCCGGAGATCCGTCTACACAGAACTCGAAAGGTCCTCCAACAATCTCACCAGCTTGTGGGGCCATTGCTTCCTGTGCAAAAACAAAAGATCCTTGCATAAATAAAATAAATGCAAGGCACAACATAGTCCAATGCCCTTGCACGAAGCTATTTTGTGTTACATTTTTTAAGAGTAATTTTCTTTCCATCTTTTTCAGTTTATAAGTTATTTAACAAACTACGTCCTATATTACCTGAATAAAGTCACGAAAAAGTAAACTTTGATAGAAATTCTGTTATGTTTTTGTGACATCTTCGACTTCCTAATTGTCATATTTTCTATCCGATGGAATGAGAACCGTCGATATTCGCTTGTTCTACCTCTATAAACTCTTTTGATTTTTTCGTGATAACTATGTGATACTTTTTAACTTCTTTCGTAAGCTCTTAAATATGAAACAGATACTAATAATTGAAGATGATCCAGAAATTATAAAATTGCTGGAGATACATCTTACCGATCTTATATATGCAACATCAAAAGCGATGGATGGTGAAGTCGGACTTCAAATGGCTTTGAAAAATGACTATGATCTTATTTTGCTAGATCTCACCTTACCAACCATGGATGGGGTGACTGTCTGCAAACGTTTGCGTGAGAAGAAAAATACGCCGGTCATTATGTTAACCGCCAAGTCTGAAGAAATCGACCGAGTTTTAGGTTTAGAAATGGGCGCCGATGACTATATCACCAAACCATTTAGTATTCGAGAATTATTGGCTCGGGTAAAAGCGGTAATGCGCAGAACCGATTCGACACGAAGTGCAAAACAGAGCACTTCAACCATTTCAGCAGAGGGATTACATATTGATATTGATCGCCGAAAGGTAGTTCTCAATGAAAAGAAGATAGAGCTATCACCAAAGGAGTTTGAACTCTTAGTCTTAATGGCTTCAAACCCTGGGCGGAATTACACTAGAACAGAATTACTAGACATGATTTGGGGCTATAATTTTGAAGGTTATGAGCACACTGTGAATTCTCACATCAATAGGCTCCGCGCGAAAATTGAATCTGATATGACGAATCCCACTTATATTTTGACCACTTGGGGCGTTGGCTACAAGTTTAACGAAGACATTATGCTATGAGCGAAACAGCGAAAACATTAACGCCGAGATTGGTTAAAAAACTATGGTTGGCTTTCATCGTTTTGGTACTATTGATGGGAGTGTCATACATTACGATCACTGGGTATTTTGCCAATATGCACCATCAAGAAACCACGCAACGATTGAATGCAGAAGTAGCCAGCCATGTGATTGACGAAAAGTTTACGAACGCATCGCCATTCTTAGAAGATGGTAGCGTGAACAAGCCTTTATTTGGAGATTTGATGCATGATATGATGGCCGTTAATCGCGGTATTGAAGTGTATTTGTTAGATGATAAAGGATCAATATTGTATTCCGTAGTTCTTAACCCCGATGACAAAGATGCTAAAAAGAGTATTTCCTTAGGCCCTATTCAATCTTTCATAGCAGATGAAGGGAAGAATTTTATATTAGGTGATGACCCTAGGAATCCGGAAGAGCAGAAAATATTCTCTGCGGCACCGTATTCGGTAGATGGGCATAATGGTTTTGTGTATATCGTTCTGGCAGGAGAAAAATTTCAAGAAGTAAGTAGTACGCTCTTAGGGCAATATTTTGCAAAGTTAGGTTTGGGTGCCTTCGTATTGACTATGCTTTTTACCGTTCTAATCGGATTAATAGCGATCTGGTTTTTAACCAAAAATTTAAGACTAATCACAGGAACGGTACGCCGTTTTAATGATGGTGATTTGTCGGCTCGTATTGAAAATCCAGAGGACTCTGATATCTCTATTTTCGCAAATTCTTTTAATGAAATGGCTGATACGATTGTTGACAATATGGATAAAATGCAGTCAGTAGACTTATTGCGTAGAGAGCTGATTGCCAATGTTTCACATGATTTAAGAACACCCTTAGCTATACTGAAAGGATATGTAGAAACGCTACAAATGAAAAGGGAGACCTTATCTGAGGATGAGAAACAAGAATATTTGCAAATTACACACAGTAATATTGATAAACTCTCTAAACTTATCAACCAATTGTTTGAGTATTCTAAGCTAGAGGCAGAACAGGTTGTACCAGTAAAAGAACCTTTTTCAATTACGGAGTTATCCTACGATCTTATTGCTAAGTTTAAAGTATTGGCACAACAAAAGCAGATCGAATTAGAAATTGAAAATCCGCAAGAAAATAGTATGGTTTTCGCTGATGTAAGTTTGGTTGAGCGCGCTCTTCAGAATTTAATTGAAAATGCAATAAAGTATACCGAACCAAAAGGAAAGGTAACGCTAGCGTTGCAGAAAAAAGGAAAGAATATCGAAATCAATATCACAGATACGGGTACTGGTATACCTGTAAATGAGCAACCTTTCATCTTTGATCGCTACAAACAAGTTGACGAAAGTGCAAAAAAACAAGGATCTGGATTAGGATTGGCCATCGTGAAAAAGATTATGGAACTTCATGACACCACCATTACTGTATTGAGCAAGCCCAAAGAAGGTAGCTCATTTATTTTCAACTTACCCGCCTATCAACAGGGGTAATTGAAGAAATTGCTGTGAAAAAGAAAGCCCTAACACATTGTTAGGGCTTTCTTATTTTATAATCCACTGATAAAGCTTCCGTATAAATCTTTGAATTGATACCCCTCACTAAAGCGATGCTTGCTTAGCTTTTTATGAGCAACCAATCCCCATAAAACAACTTCCTTTAAAAAATAGACATCTTCTTTTGGGAAATCGGGCTGATACTCCTTAATCAATTGATTCAATTCAGGAATGCCGTCGAGGGTTCGTTTATACTCAGCATCGGTATAATCATCTATGAGTTCAAAACCTTCTCCTTGAAAAAACCAATGCAGCAATTCGTCATATGGAGTTTCTGCATCTTTGCGCTCAAGTTTATTGATTTTTGGAAAATAGTTACCAAATAAGGTTTTTACCGCATCATCAATAAGTATCGAAGCAACTCCGTCAGCTCCTTCCTGCTCTCCTTCATACACCAACTCTATTTTTCCAGTTATTGCAGGAATCACGCCTACAAAATCACTTAATCGAACCGTAGTTTTATCTGCTCCACTAAGCAAGGCTCTGCGTTCTGCAGTACTTAATAAATTCTCAAAAGCAGTGATACTCGTTCGTGCGCTGACACCACTTTTGGCATCAACATATTCGCTATCTCTAGCTTCAAAACTAATTTGCTCTAGTAAATCTTTTGCTAAATCTGGTACATAAACGGCATCGGTTTGGCGATCATCCAATTGAGATTCTTGCTCTGTAATTTTTCGTGCAATCTCAATATCTTCTGGATAATGTGTCAAAATCTGAGATCCGATTCTATCTTTTAAGGGAGTAACGATACTTCCTCTATTCGTGTAATCTTCTGGGTTTGCTGTAAAAACAAATTGTAAATCTAAGGGAAGACGTAGTTTAAATCCTCTGATTTGAATATCCCCTTCTTCCAAAATATTAAATAAAGAAACCTGTATGCGTGCCTGTAAATCAGGAAGCTCATTGATAACGAAAATACAACGGTTCGCACGCGGAATCATTCCGAAATGTATCACACGATCATCAGCATATGATAGTTTTAAATTCGCTGCTTTTATGGGGTCTACATCTCCAATTAAATCGGCAACCGTCACATCTGGCGTAGCTAATTTTTCATAGAAACGATCGTCTTTATGTA
>CALHCJ010000017.1 GCA_937936275.1 uncultured Flavobacteriaceae bacterium | reverse complement strand
CAGCCGGGGCAGATGGAAATGACGGAGCACAAGGTCCAGCGGGTCCAACAGGTCCAGCCGGGGCAGACGGAAATGATGGCGCACAAGGTCCTCAAGGAGATCCAGGAGCAACAGGACCGCAAGGTCCAGTAGGTCCAGCAGGCGCAGATGGAAATGATGGCGCACAAGGTCCTCAGGGTGATCCAGGGCCACAAGGTCCACAAGGAGATCCAGGAGCCACTGGCGCAACAGGACCGCAAGGCCCAGCAGGTCCAGCCGGGGCAGATGGAAATGACGGAGCACAAGGTCCAGCGGGTCCAACAGGTCCAGCAGGCGCAGACGGAAATGATGGCGCACAAGGCCCTCAGGGAGATCCAGGGCCAACTGGCCCCACGGGCGCACAAGGTCCACAAGGAAATGTTGGTCCGGCGGGAGCAACAGGCCCGGCAGGCCCTACTGGAGCAACAGGAGCCCAGGGCCCAGCAGGAGCAACTGGTCCTCAAGGTCCGGCAGGTGATCCCGCGACCGATGATCAAGATTTATCCTTGACAGGTAATAACCTTAGTTTGACAGGAGATCCAACAGCTACTCCAATCGATTTAAGTCCTTATTTAGATAATACTGATGATCAATTCGATGATGAAGTAGACTTAAGAGTAGATATCGATGTAGACGATGCAGGTAAAATACCATCTGAAGTAGTTCTAGAAACCAATGTACAAGAAGTAATTCAAGCGATAGCACCCATAACATCTAAAGCAGCTAGAATATTTTATCCGCCTTCAATTGCTATTGACGCCTCTACAACGGGTAACAATAGAACTGTTGATTTATACCAAGAATATATTGACCAATACGGCAGTCCAGTGGCATCATCTGATACAGATGCTCCAACAATACCTACGTACGGTCGTACAGAATTATACTACTATGTAACCTACGCCGATCCAACAGTATTTGATACAACGCCAGCAGAATTTACTATTAGTGCCGGAGGTGTACTAACCTATGACATCATAGCTACTCCGTCCGATTACAATTCTTTAATTAATGTAGTATTTGTAGTGAAGTAACCAAAAAAAACTAAACCGATCCCAAATCGATTTGAAATCAAACCAAACATATAAAACCATAGTCCTCAGTATTGTTTTTACAATATTGGGGATTGTTGTATCTAACGCTCAATTCTTGCTTCAGGCACCCAATAGCGGTGATGAAACGAATTACCGCTGGTATGAAGCGCAAGATACAAGTACGATTTTAGGAACTGATTTTTTCCTAGAGGTAACTCAACAGGGTGTATATTTTGCGACTTATGATGGTACTATTTGTGGTAAAAACGCCTCTAGCTATTTTATTGTAACCAATTGTAACTCCCCTTTTAACGAGGTTACTTTAAATGTACAGGATAACATAAATCTTGCAACAGGTGCTACTATAAGTTGGAATCCTGCCGTAAGTGGTGACCAAACAAATCCTACTGTTATCGCTACCCAAACCGTAACCAAGTATACGGCTACGCTAACAAAAGCAGGTAATGATAGTCAATTACCAAGTTTTACAGTAGTTTGTATCATTGAGGCGGCAACATTAGTTGATGATATGATAACTACTGATGAAGATGTATCTGTAGTTGTTAATATTTACGATAATGATTCTGATTTACCTTCTACAGGAACTCTAACGACCACTGAACCAACAAATGGAACCGTAAATATTGATGACAATAGTACTCCTAACGATCCATTAGATGACATAGTTACTTATATTCCAAACCCAGATTATAATGGTCCAGATACTTTCACCTATACGGTATGTAATACTTTCGGTGATTGCAGTACTGCAACAGTAAATATTGATGTGCTTCCTATTGTAGATGCTATTGATGATTTTGTGGCTACCTCAGAAGATACACCTCTTAATATTGATATTTTAGGAAATGATAATGATCTACCGGCAACGGGAACGTTAACTACTACAGACCCAACAGAGGGCACCATTATATTAAATGATAATGGAACGCCTGATCCCTTTGATGACAATGTAACCTATACTCCAAATACAGGATTTGTGGGAGTAGACACCTTTACTTATACGATTTGTGACGACGTCGGAAATTGTAGCACGGCAACGGTTACAATTGTAGTAACGGATGCAATTGATTTGGATTCTGACGACGATGGAATTTTAGATAGTATAGAGGATCTTGATGCAGACAATGATGGAGACCCAAGCACCAATCCTACTGATACGGATGGAGATTTAGTGCCCGATTATTTAGATATTGATAGTGATAATGATGGTATTCCAGATAATGTTGAAGCCCAAACTACAGATGGGTATATTCCACCAAGTGGCGAAGATTTGAATGCCAATGGTCTTGATGATGCCTATGAGGCTGATGGAAACCTGGGTATTTTCCCAGTAGATACTGATAATGACTTATTTGCAGATTATATAGACGAGGATAGTGATAATGATACTATTCCCGATAATATTGAAGGACATGATGCTGATCATGATGGTATCGCTGACGTTGTACTAATTGGTTCTGATAAAGATAATGATGGTCTTGATGATGCCTATGAAGGCGATACTCAGATTGATCTTGATGTGAATGATGAGATTGACGATCCGATCGGTGATCTTCCAAATAGAGATGAAGACGGCGAGTCTGATTATAGAGATATTGATGATGATAATGACGGTATAAACACGATGGATGAAGATACCAATGGCGATGGGGATTATTTAAATGATGATGAAAATGGTGATGGACGTCCCGACTACCTTGACCCACCAGCATTTGAAGATATTGAGATATTTAATGTTATTACTCCCAATGGAGATGGAATACATGACGTCTTGACTATTTCCGGTTTGGAAAATTATCCTGATAATAACTTACGAATTTATAATCGATGGGGTGTTTTGGTTTATAGCACAAGTGCTTATAATACCCAGGGAAACATTTTTGATGGAACATCACAAGGCAGAGTTACTGTACAGGTAGATAATCAGTTGCCAGTCGGTACGTATTTTTATATTCTTGATTATCAAGATCAGGGTGGTAATTCTCAATCATTGCAGGGTTACTTATACTTAAATAGATAAAGCATGAAGTTTTATATGAAGCATAAAATTTTTCAAAATAAAATGTTCTTAGGAATACTTTTCATGCTATTAAGTACCGCGACTTTATCAGCTCAACAGGATGCACAGTATACTCAGTACATGTATAATACAGTGAGTGTTAATCCTGCATATGCAGGTTCTAGGGGTCATATTAGTGTAGCCGCTCTACATCGTTCACAATGGGTTGGATTGGATGGGGCCCCTACCACGCAGACTTTTAATCTTCATTCACCGATAGGATATCGAGGTGTTGGTTTAGGAATGTCAGTGGTGAACGATAAAATAGGTCCAACTTCAGAAACCAATTTCGATATTGACTTTTCATATACAATTTGGACCTCTTCAGAGGGTAGGCTTAGCTTTGGTTTAAAAGCAGGAGGTAATTTATTAGACGTAAGGTTTTCAGAATTAAATCAGTTTACTACAGATCCAAATTTAGCAACTGATATTGATAACCGATTTTCTCCCAATTTTGGCGCTGGAGTATACTATCATAACAATAAGTTCTATGCAGGCCTTTCCGTTCCTCGTTTTTTGGAAACTTCTCATTTTGATGAGTCTTCATTGTCGACGGCTAAAGAGCAGATGAATTTTTATTTCATTACCGGTTATGTTTGGGAGCTCAATGAGTTTTTAAAATTTAAACCAACATTACTTACCAAATTAGTCCAAGGTGCTCCTCTTCAAGTAGACGTTTCCGCCAATTTTCTTATGAGTGATAAATTTGTTTTGGGTGCCGCCTATCGATGGGATGCTGCCTTAAGCGCCATGGCTGGTTTTTATGTATCAGAAGGTTTTTTTGCTGGTATAGCTTATGATAGAGAAGTTACCGAATTAGGTAATGCAGCCTTCAATAATGGTTCGTTTGAAGTTATTTTGAGGTATGATTTCATAACCACCAAAGGAAATTTAAAGTCACCTAGATTTTTCTAAACACTATTTCATTCAAGATTTGATTACATTGAGATCTCTCTCATTGTTATCAACGCTCACCTTTAAACTTACCATCGACTTAAATCATAATCGTTATGAGTGTAACTCAGTGTTTTAACTCGTTCTTGATCTACCAATGGTTCTTATGATAGCAGTAACTAATTAATGAATTGATAAGTGGCTTAAGCTTTTACTATTGACAGAGATTGGTTCATCAATTAAGAATAGCGTATGTTTTGTACTTTTTCAAGGTAGATGGTACGCATTCAATTTTGTGCATACATCGTTTACAGATAATGAAACTTGCGACTGCTTGAATAATAGACGCTGATTAATTAAACTAAAGTCAATTATAATCCTGTTAGAAAAATCTAGGAGATTTCAACCTATCCACTCTTGAAATCCATTGATATCTAAGAAAAACTTCATGCGTACCAGTATTGTAGTTATTAAGGTCATTAATGCTGAAGTCGTAAGCATAACCCATGTTGAATTTAGGTGATATTTGAAAACCAATCAAAGCACTAACAGAATCATCCCATCTGTAATTGGCTCCTAAATTTAGAGTTTCATAAAGTAAAAAGTTGGCGGATACATCTACAGCTATCGGTGCACCTAGTACTTGTTTAACAAAGACGGAAGGTTTAAATTTAAGATCAGGGTTAACGTCAACAACATAGCCAGCTATGAAAAATAGATGCATACGTTCTAAAGCTTCAGATTCTTGTATTTCGTCGTAGTGGGCGTTGGTAAAAACGTTTGGTGTTGATAGTCCCAAGTAAAATTTGTCGGTGTAGTAAAAAATACCGGCACCAATACTTGGTAAAATCTTCGAATTGATGTTTTCGTTAAAAGTAGCTTCTGGGTCTCTGAATCTTCCTTTTGACCAGTCTAAACTGAAAAATCGAATTCCAGCCTTTAAGCCTAAGGCTAATCGATGTCCTTTTTTATTAACAACTAGTTGATGTGCATAGTTTCCATCAATATATGTTTCTGTAGAAGGTCCTAATTGGTCTTGTACAATTGAAAGTCCAACACCATCAAATTTACCGATTGGAGAATCTATCCCCAACGTAACCGTCTCTGGGGCACCTTCGATACCTGCCCATTGGCTGCGATACAATGAAAGTAAGGTTAAATGACCTCTTGATCCTGTATATCCAGGATTGACGGTCATCGTATTGTATTGATAATGGGTATATTGTGGATCTTGTTGACCAAATCCAATATAGACCACGAAAGTCAAACTAATCGATAACAAATATTTATTTAACAAGCTCATTTTTTTGTTTCTATTGTCCATACGTCATCTTCCTTATCTACTTATATACAACCACCCTGATTTTGGAGCAGCCTGACTATCTCCAAGTTGGAGGGTATAGTAATATGTTCCCACGGGTAGTTTTTTCGAACCCCCAGTAGTAGCTCTTCCAGTAGATGTTCCCTCCCAAGAGTTATCATAGTTTTTCATCTCAAAAACTTTAATTCCCCATCGATTGAAAACTTGAACAATATTATTGGGGTATTGCTCAATACACTCAATAAAGAAAACATCATTAGCCCCATCATTATTTGGAGAGAATTCATTGAAAACCGTCAAACATTCTGATTGAGTAATTTCAGGAGTGACCTCAGCTCTATCGTTATCTATGTTTAAGTCGATTTGATCTACATAAATCAATTCAGCAACATTCGTGTAGTCTTCTATGTCGGTCACTGTTACGGTCATCTCTAAAGCCGCTGTTTCACCAATATTTATTGATGGTATCTCCCAGGTTCCTGTTGACTCATTATACGTTCCAGCGTCTGCAGAAGTGGTAACAAGGATATATCCTTCAGGAAGTACATCCTCTATTCCGATATTGGTCGCTTCATACGTACTATTATTTGTTGCTGTAACCGTGAATACAATGGTGTCCTCAAAAAAGGTCTGGTCTTTATCAACCGTTTTATCGATTTCGAGATCTACCGTTGGCGGATTAATCATATGACGTACTTCGTCATCTTCGCTCTGGTCACCATCATCATTATTTGGTGTTGAATCAGGATCAAATTGATCAGATGTAATGATTTGTGCTGTGTTGGTATACTCGTTTGTTTCATTAGTTGGGGCATTCAAGGTAACTTCATAACTTACGGTTTGCGTGCCAACTGGCATATTTGCAATGCTCCAAGAAATTATGTTTCCACTTACCGTTCCTCCATCATTGACAGTTCCGAGTGTATAACCGACAGGTAAGGTATCTTCAAACGTCACATTTGTAGCTATACCAGGTCCCTCGTTCGTAAGTTCTAGTTCAAAAGTGACAGTGTCACCAGCATTTGGTGTTGTATTAGAAGCTGCACTTAAGCCTTTGCTCAAACTCAAATCAGCTGGAATCAATACAATCTCTGCATTATCCTCGTCATCTTCACTTTGATCACCGTCGTCATTATTTGGTGTTGAATCTGGATCTAGTTGATCTACAGCAACAACTTGTACAGTGTTTAGATATTCTCCCATAATGTTGGTGGGCACATTGATAACGACTTCAAAAGTCAAAGTTGTTGTCGTACTGTTTGGTATATTCAACCCGCTCCATGTAATAGTATTACCTGCTTGTATGCCGCCATTAGCTATGTTAGAAATCGTAAAGCCGTTAGGAACGATATTTTCGATGTCCACATTAGTAGCATCATCCGTTCCATTGTTGATAACGTCTACTGTAAAGGTCAAAGTATCTCCAGGATTACCTGAATCAGGAGTCACCGTATTAACAATTTCAAGATCTGTCGATTGAAGAGTTAACCGGATGTTGTCCTCATCATCTTCACTTTGGTCTCCGTCATCGTTGTTCGGTACAGAATCACTGTCGAATTGGTCTACAGCCGTCACTTGAACCGTATTCAAGTATTCGTCAGGGGTATTCAAAGGATTATTTACGCTAACTTCAAAACTCAGGGAAGTCGTAGTACCGTTTGGAATGTTAAGCCCCGTCCACGAAATAGTGTTTCCTGACTGAGAACCGCTGTTGTTAATCGTATTTACTGTAAATCCGCTAGGGACTATATTTTCAATATGAACGTTGATTGCATCATTAGGTCCGTTATTTAATACATCAACTGTAATAGTTAATACATCACCAGGATTAGCCGTAGGTTGCGAAACTGAATTGGTTACTTCAAGATCGGCTTGTTGAGGTATTGTGGATGCGGATGCCTCATCATCCTCACTTTGATCTCCGTCATCGTTATTCGGAGTGGAATCGGAATCAAAATTGATAGCACTAGTTAATTGAGCAGTGTTTGTAAATTCATTAACTGCCCCTGTGGGTGCATTTACGATTGCGGTAATAGCAATAGAAGCACTATTTCCATTAATCAAGGCTGGTAATGTCCATTCACCAGAGCCATTGTTATATGTTCCATTGCTAGCATTACCCGTGTCGGAGACATAGGTATATCCAATAGGAAGGTTATCGGTAATAATACTTCCACCTGCATCATCGCTTGGTCCGTCATTGGTTGCAGTAAGTGTAAAGATTACGTTATCTCCTACATTAGGGTTCGCGTCATCAACTGTTTTTTCCAAGCGGATATCCGAAGTTGCGCCAACAACTATGGTTACGCTATCCGTATTGTCACAACTGTTTCCGTCCGCTCCAATTACGGTATAGGTAGTTGTTACTAAAGGAAATACAGTGTCCCCATCGTTTACTCCATTATCCCATATATAAGAAGTTGCGCCGGAACCAGACAGAGTGACAGGTTCTCCTGCATTAATTGTCGTCGCAGTAGCATTTGCCACTACCGAGGGCAACGGATTGATTGTCAAACTAACTGCAGTTCTATTAAGACTTGCACAAGATGTAGTATTGTCAATACTCTCTGCATAATACGTAGTTGTACCTACTATATTTAATGTTGGGCTACTAACTACATTGCCTCCAGAAGGTGCATCGTACCAAACGATACTTGAGCCTGATGGCGGGGTTGCAGTTGCCGTAAGCGTTTGCGTTGGGTTTGCATCGCATTCCGTTTGGTCACCCCCACTTACCGGATCAGTTGGAGTTGCTTGTATTGTCAAGTTAACAGCGGTTCTCGTGTTACTAGTACAGTTGGTCACATTTTGAACGCTTTCTGCGAAGAATGTAGCCGTTCCTACTGTATTTAGTGTTGGGCTAGCAACTACATTACCCCCCGTAGCTGAGTCATACCAGACAACAGTTGCGTTTGCGGGCGGCGTCGCTGTTGCTGTTAAGGTTTGGATAGGGTTTTGTTCACATTCGGTCTGATCACCACCACTAAGAGGTGCATCTACCACTGGGCAGTTACAGTCGGGAGCTGTTATGGCCAAGGTTTGAATACAGCTATTTGGGGCCGTAACTGTTAAGGTTATGTCGTTTCCAGAAGTGATCCCTGAAATAGTCCAGTTATTACCTCCATTATCAACTACAGTTCCTTCTGTTGAGGTTACCGTTCCTTCGCTTACATCAATTGACATGGAATATGTTAAAAGATCGGGAGCACATGTTGGAGCGCTTGATATTGAAATGTCTGGTGTATCTTGAATAGCTAGAGTAACAGGAGTTCTATTGAAACTAGGACAGGAGCTTACATCGTCATTGCTTTCGGCAAAGTATGTAACGGTGCCCACTGCATTTAATGTAGGACTGGGAACAATATTTCCTCCAGAGGCAGCATCATACCAAACGATACTTGAACCTGCAGGCGCAGTTGCCGTAGCCGTCAATGTTTGAATAGGATTCGCTTCACACTCTGTTTGGTCACCACCACTTACGGGGTCTGAGGGCGTAGCTTGAATTGTTAGTGTCACTGCGGTTCTTGTACCACTGGGACAATTGGTTACATTTTGTCTACTTTCCGCAAAATAAGTAATAGTTCCAACGATATTTAAAGTCGGACTAGGTACTATATTACCCCCAGAAGCAGCATCGAACCAAACAACGGTTGCATCAGCAGGTGGTGTAGCGGTTGCTGTTAAGGTTTGAATAGGATTCGCTTCACATTCGGTTTGGTCACCGCCACTCAAAGGAGCTGTTATCAGAGTACAGCTGCAATCTGGAGCCGATATAACCGAGGTTTGTGTACACGAATTCGGTGCGGTAACCGTCACAGTAATATCGTTTCCTGAGGTGATTCCAGAAATGGTCCAATTATTTCCTCCGTTGTCCGTTGCTGTTCCTTCCGAGGTCGTTACCGTACCTTCACTGACATCAACCGATACTGAATAGGTGGTCAAATCAGGTGAGCAAGTTGCAGAGCTAGGGGTCTGGGTAATTGTCGGTGTATCTTGAATGGTCAACACTACAGGAGTTCTTGTATCACTCACACAAGTGGTTGTTCCGTTTTGACTTTCTGCAAAATAGGTTATCGTTCCTACGGTATTGAGTGTTGGACTACCAACAATATTTCCACCTGAAGCCGCATCATACCAAACTACATTCGACCCAGAAGGCGCTGTAGCGGACGCGGTCAATGTTTGAATAGGGCTCTGTTCGCATTCTGTTTGATCGCCTCCACTTGTAGGTGGTGCAGGATTTGGTTGTATCGTTAGTGTAACAGGAGTTCTAGAATGACTCGCACAACTAGTACCGTTGTCTTGACTTTCTGCAAAATAGGTGATTGTTCCCACTGTGCTTAGTGTCGGAGTACCTACTATATTTCCACCCGATATGGAATCATACCACACAATATTGCTTCCTGCTGGACTTGTGGCCGTGGCAGTCAAGGTTTGAGTTGGGGTAGCTTCACATTCTGTTTGGTCTCCACCACTTGTTGGAGCTCCTGGAGCTGGTTGTATTGTTAATGTTACAGGAGTTCTTGTTGAACTAGTACAACTATTCACGTTGTCTACACTCTCTGCGTAATATGTTATAGTACCCGTTGTATTTAAGGTTGGGCTAGAAATCACGGTTCCACCTGTGGCAGCACTATACCAAATGACGCTTGCGCCAGATGGAGGTGTTGCCGTAGCGGCTAAGGTTTGAATAGGATTTGCCTCGCACTCTGTTTGATCGCCACCACTAGTTGGTGCGTTTACTATTGGGCAACCACAATTGGGCGCATTAATGGCAACGCTCTCTGAACAGGTATTCGAATCAGTAACGGTTACGGTGATATTGTTTCCAGAAGTAATTCCAGATATAGTCCAGTTGTTTCCGCCGTTATCAGTGACCGTTCCTTCGGTGGCAGTTACTATTCCTCTATTGACATCAACAGATACGGCATACGTAGAAAGGTCTGGTGAGCATGATTGAGATGCTGGTGTAATGGCAATCGTAGGTCTCGAATTCATAGTAAGTGTAACAGGAGTTCTATTATCACTTGTGCACCCGCTACTATTGGTTCTACTTTCTGCAAAATAAGTTACGCTACCTATCGTATTTAAGGTCGGGCTAGCTATCAGGTTTCCACCAGTGGCAGCATCGTACCAATTTACAGTAGCTCCTAGAGGCGCTGTAGCGGTGGCTGTCATCGTTTGTGTGGGACTAGCCTCACATTCGGTTTGGTCACCTCCACTAGTAGGGGCTGCGGGAATTGCCTCAATGGTTAACGTAACTGGAGTTCTCGAGGTACTAGGGCAATTTGTTGTATTATTCTCACTTTGCGCATAGTAGGTGATTGTGCCTACCGTATTCAAAATAGGGTTGGTAACCGTATTTCCGCCTGTTGCAGCGTCGTACCAGACTACTGTTGCCGTTGCAGGAGCTGTTGCCGTTGCTGTTAAGGTTTGTATAGGGTTTTGTTCACATTCGGTCTGATCACCACCACTTGAAGGAGCTGCCGGAGCTGGTTGTATCGTCAAATTGACCTCAGTTCGCGAATTACTTGGGCATCCGGAGCCGTTATCACTGCTTTGAGCATAATAGCTAACAGTACCTACGGTATTTAGAATAGGGTTTGCAACTATATTGCCTCCGATGGCAGCATCATACCAGACTACTGTAGCTCCTGAAGGAGCATTTGCAGTTGCGGTCAAGGTTTGAATAGGATCTTGCTCACATTCGATCTGGTCTCCACCACTGGTAGGAGCTGCAGGAGCCGGTTGAATGGTTAAAGTGACCGCGGTTCGCGCAGAACTCCCACAATTTGTAGTTGAATCTTCACTTTCTGCATAGTAGGTGATAGTACCAACGGTGTCTAAAATAGGATTTGCAACTATATTTCCACCCGTCGGAGCGTCATACCAGATTATGATCGAACCACTTGGGGGAGTTGCATTTGCTGTTAAAGTTTGAATTGGGTTCTGGGCGCATTCTGTTTGGTCTCCACCGCTAGTGGGTGCTGTGGGTGCCGTATTAACTGTAAGTGTTGCACTTGCTGAGATAGCATCAGGACAACTTGCAGCTGGGCTTGACGCTATTGCACGGTATTGATTGCCACTAAGCGCACTTGTCGCATTGCTAATATTCAGTGTATTCGATAATACACCACTGTAAGGAGCTGTATTTGATAAGTCGTTCCAATTAGTACCATCGAAAAGTTGCCACTGAAAAGTATCAGCGTCGGATGCCCCTACGGCGAATATAGCATTTTCATTTTCGCAAACCGCCCTGTCCGTAGGTTCCATAGATATTGCCGGTGGGTCATTCGTATTTACTGTTAATCTAGTTCTGGTACTTTCACAGGTAGTACTGCCCGACATAGCTGACTGCGAAACCCAGAAAAATTGTTGTCCTGCGGTTGCAGTACTTGGTCTTGTTGTTCCAGGAATCTCGGTTCCTCCAGTTGCTGCATCGTACCATCTTAAATTAGAGCCACTGGTAACACTGCTGTTAAGTTCATTCGCAGTTTCGCCCAAACAGTATTCAACAGGGGTAATTACCATAGGAGCCACTGGTAATGAATAGACGGTAACAACAACTTCTGTTCGATCACTAACGCATAAAGTACCTGAATCAACCTGTTCTACGTAATAAAACGTGGTTTGTGCCACGGAGGTATCAGGAGTAGGGGCCGAAGGATACATGGTGCCTCCGGTAGGTGCGTCATACCAATTAATCATATTGCCCGGTTCGCCTGAAGCGGTTAGGGGTATAGCAGTTTCATTGATACAATATTCTATCGGACTTGGTGCGGTTGGTGCACTAGGTTGTGGATTCTCTAAAACCCTTATTCTTGTACGTGTAGCACTGACACAACCGGTAACCACATTTCTAGTCTCAGCATAATAATTTCCAGGACCGGGCGGAGTGTACGTATTGCTATCTCCCAAAAGTAAAACTCCTCCAACAGCAGCGTCGTACCAGTCAACCGTTTCGCCAGATGATACAGTGACCGATATTTCGGGAACGGGTGTTCCTTCGCAATATTCTACATCGCTACCAGTAGGAGGGTTGATATTATTCGTAACGGTAACTTGAAAAGAGTTGAAACCAACGTTTCCAGCTGCATCTCTTGTGATATACTCCAATGTGGTAGTTCCAACAGGAAACTCTTGTCCGCTTCTGTATGGAAAGCCCGCAATTTGAACGACTCTATGTCTTGCTAATTCACAGGTGACAACATTGATATCTGAAACTACATAACCAGGAATATAAAGATCATCTAAATAGGCTATGTCACTTCTGTTTTGATTAGTTTCCCATTCAAATTGAACGAAAAAATTACCAGTTTGTGTTATGGGTATATATTCGGTTTGTACATTTTCGTCTAAATAAAGTTCAGTGAAAATTATCGTTTCTACTCCTCCAGTGTTAATAAGTTTAATAGTTAGGCGTGCACCATTACTAATATTTCCACTCGGACTACCGGCAATAATTTTATGATCAAAGAAGATTTCTCCGGTTCCATTAAATTGTGTTAAAGGACTAGTAAACGTTCGAATATCATTATTAATTAATTCAACGGTTTCGAGCTCACCGGCTGATCCATTAACTTCTCCTCCGTTACCAATAAAAGAACCACCAAAATCGTAGCATTGTGCAGATAAGTCTGAACCACTATCAAAATTTTCGTCGATAGGTGCGCCTTCCCCAGCAGGACAATTATCAGTAGCTTGTGGATAAGGAAAAGTAACAACAGCTCCACAACTACCAGGGTCTGCTGTAGTTGTTATGTTTGCAGGAACCGTAATTATCGGGGCCTGAAAATCTAGAACTTCGACAGTAAATTCACAAAATGAAGTACCATTTAGATCGGTTGCCCGATAGATAACTCTATGCGTTCCAGCGTAAAAGGAATCTCCAGGATTATAGTTGCTTGAAATCGTAACAGGGCCTGTACCAGTGGCTGTAGGAGGCGTCCAATTAACTACTGCGGTACAATCACCAGAATTTGGAGAGACATTGGAAATGTTTGAAGGGCAATTCGAGAAGGTTGGGACTAATACAGGATTTTCACTACCTTCTAAAGTATTTACGGATTCAACGGAGCTATCATCGATGCTATAACTCATCGGGTTAGCATAGCTTAAGAAGCTAGAGCAAAGTAAAATAGAAAGCAACAGTTGTAGTAGGTTAGTCATAGAATAGGTAAAACTGGTTGAAACCACCGACAGATTTGGGAGAAGCTGGAAGCTATTTCTATTTAGTATTTATTACTTAACGCAAATAGTAACATTAAATGCATAAATCAGTCGAAATTGTTGTAATTCGTAAAAAAGTTGTGGTAAACTACGGGAAAAGTTGTTGGCACTTACAAAAATGTGCTTTTTAAGATATTATTTAATTTTTACGTGTTTAGGCCTGTTTACGCCGGCAAAATAGATTCATTACCTATGAAAAATGAAAGTCTATCATATTGACTTTTAAAAACTAATGCCCAACAAATCAACGCATTTGCAACAGAGAAAAAATGGAATCTCAATTCGACAATTCTTCTGAAAAATTTTGACACTATTATAATGGACCGAAACGCTAAGTTCTTATTGAAAATTCACAATTGCTTATGCCTCGCTAAGGTTAATAACCAAGAATAAACTTTATACAATTATAAGTTCCCTAATTGGTGATTTTTTTGATTAATAAGATGGTATTCAAAAAAGCATTATTGGAAGCTTATACAATAGAAATTTACAGTTTCTTATCATACCCCTTTTTTTTTACTGGCAGAAAAAATAATATTTTTTCTGCCAGTAACATTGCTTACAACAATGTAGATCTGACAATTTATAATACCGAGGGTGAAGCGGAGCTAAAGATTCTAGATGATTCTGGTGCTAATGGTGGCAGTATGTGCTGGTCATTAGATGGTGCTAACATTTATTTACATAGTGTAAATCTTTCAAAACATTCTTTTCAGATTAAAAGAATAGATATGAGCTCACTAGAAGTGACCACGTTACTCAGTTCTGGCCTTGAGGATTACGGGTAATATCATCCAGAAGCAAATTATAAAATAGTTTTCACACTTAACCTCGGTAGGTTTAGAACGAAATGTTCACAGTTATTTTACTTTAAAGGCTATTAGCTAAAGATTTTTGGTGTTTATTTAAATTTGGAAGCCTATAAAAAACCAGGCTAAAGGTGTTATTTTTGTACTTCTCTCAAACTAGATTAAATTTGTTGCAAAAAGAACCAAATTGAAAGAAGAGAATGTAATTTTAGTAAACAAAAATGACGAGCAAATCGGACTAATGCCTAAGATGGAAGCACATGAGAAAGCGGTGCTTCATAGAGCTTTTTCGGTCTTTGTAATGAATGACAATGGGGAGACGATGCTACAACAAAGAGCTGCGCACAAATATCATTCTCCATTGCTTTGGACAAACACCTGTTGTAGTCACCAGCGAGATGGAGAAACGAATATCGAAGCAGGCAAGAGAAGGTTACAAGAGGAAATGGGATTTACAACTCAGCTCAAAGAGATCGTATCTTTTATTTACAAAGCACCTTTTGATAATGGATTGACTGAACATGAATTAGATCATGTTATGATGGGCTTTTTTAATGAAGAACCTATCATTAACGAGGAGGAAGTTGCAAGCTGGAAATGGATGGAGCCTGCTGATATTCAAAAAGATATTGCAGAACATCCGGAGCTTTATACGGCCTGGTTTAAAATTATTTTTGAAAAATTTTACGAACACTTGACAAAAAATATCTTTAAAGATGAGGGTAAAAGTAAGTAGACGAGCACATTTCAATGCGGCACACCGTTTGTATCGCCCCGATTGGAGTTTTGAGAAGAATGATACCGTTTTCGGAAAGTGTAACAATCCTAATTTTCATGGGCACAATTACGAGCTTATTGTAAGTGTTTTTGGAGAAATTGATCAGGAAACTGGCTTTGTAATTGATGTAAAAATTTTGAAAGATTTGATAAAATCAGAGGTGGAAAACGCTTTTGATCATAAAAATTTGAATGTGGAAGTTCCGGACTTTAAAAAGCTAAACCCTACAGCAGAAAATATTGCGGTAGTGATATGGAATAAGCTTCGTCCTCACATAGACCTTGATAAAGATTTAGAAGTAATCCTATACGAAACCCCTCGTAATTTTGTTACTTTTTCAGGCTAATCTTTTATTATAAAAATACGCATTATATGTATCCACTTAAATTTCATCCCATTTTAAAAGAACGCCTCTGGGGCGGAACAAAACTCAAAGATGTTTTAGGAAAAGCAATTGAGAGCGAGATTACTGGAGAGAGTTGGGAGCTTTCTACGGTAAAAGGGGATGTTTCCATCGTTTCTGAGGGGTCACTATCTGGAAAGTCTTTACAAGAATTAATTAATGAAAACCCTGAATTTATTTTAGGTAAAAGCGTAGTAGAACGATTTGGCACTGATTTTCCTATTTTGATTAAGTTTATTGACGCAAAACAAGACCTTTCTATTCAGCTACATCCTAATGATGCGTTAGCAAAAGAAAGACATGATTCCTTTGGTAAAACGGAGATGTGGTACGTCATGGATGCTGATAAAGATTCAAATCTTATAGTAGGCTTCAATAAAGATGTGAGCAAAGATGAATACGCTACTAGCCTAGAAAATGATAGTCTATTAGAATTGTTAAACTACGAATCGGTAAGAGAAGGTGATACTTTCTTTATCAATACCGGAAAGATTCACGCTATCGGAGCAGGGGTTTTATTAGCTGAAATTCAACAAACTTCAGACGTAACCTACCGTGTTTTTGATTTTAATCGTAAAGACAAAAATGGTAATCTTAGAGAACTGCATACAGAGCTAGCGTTAGATGCTATAGATTATCATAAAAAGGAAGATTTTAAAGTAGCTTACCATAACGGAAGTAATAAAATCAACCCTATGGTTGCTTGTCCCTACTTCAACACTAACTTTATATACCTGACTAAAGATTTAGAACAAGATGTTACGCAAAGAGATTCGTTTACCATTTATATGTGTGTTGGAGGTTCTTTAGAAATTCAAAATGATTTCGGCTCGACTCATATTCGAAAAGGAGAAACCGTTCTGATTCCTGCGCTTAGTAACAACATTATATTGAAGACTCAGAAGGCTAAAATTTTAGAAGTAACCATTTGATTTTTCGAACTTCTTTTAATGAGCGAAGTGAAAAAGACTATTTTTGTAAAAAATAAGTACCAATGGCAAATATTAGAGATTTAAAAAAAGATATTAATTACGTATTAGGTGATATTATAGAGGCGGTATACATTGTAGATGCAGCTAATAACAAACCAGATTCTAAGGAAGGAGCGAAGATTATTGACAGCGCAATAGAAACATTTGATGATTTAATTGCTAAAGTAAATCAAAGAGATGTAGACAACCGATCGAAACATTTGAAGGGTGTTCGTGAAGAGCTAGAAAAAAAGGGTGCTGCGTTGATTGAAAAATTGAACAAGCTTAGTTAACCTATATAGGTTTATAGATAAAAAAGCCTGCATTATGCAGGTTTTTTTATGCTTACTTTTTCAGATTCGCAAGATGTTCTTTTAGTTTTTTTCCATATTTCGATTTAGCTACATCTGGAGTAAGAGCATTGTTAATTGAATCTAAATAGATAGGGTTGGCATTGGCAATTTCACTGATTGCAATGTACGGAGCAACGTAAGAATCTTTATTATTTATTGCAAAGTTGATGGCGTACAAATAACCACGCTTAGTATTTCTATCACTAGCTCTATTAATGGAATCTATTTGCAGAGAATCTAAAGGAATTTCACTATTCACACCTGATTGTAAAATTTCGAGATTCCGCTTATTCATACGTGACATTTGTGAGAGAAATTCGTTTAACTTTTCATGTGATTTAGAACCTGATATTTTTGCCTCAGTATCAAAAGAATTCCATGCTGTATGTATTATAATATTACCGGGTTCACCAAAGAATTTGATTCGATCATTGAGGTCATTATTATCTTCTTTGCTGAGGTAGAGATAAAATATTTCAGGACTGTCTAATTCAGTTTGAAAGTTAAAATCTCCATTTCCATTTATTTCTAAAGAATCAACTACTACTAGTGTCGAATCAGGAATATGTTGCAAGTATAACGTTCCTTTTTTTAAACCTTTAACAGTTCCAGAAACGGTCATCGTGTTTTCCGTTGTTCCGTCTCCACAAGCGGAAACAAGTAGAAGAGTGGTTAAAGCGTAGATGGCCTTTTTCATGTTAGTATTTTAGTGGGGCAAAGATCAACAAAATTTTTGAAAAGTAAAGCAGGTCCAAACGTGTCGCTTATAGATTTGAAGCTACTTCCATCAAATAAGCACAGAATAGTGCTCCCCCCGTTCCAACTACATAACCAAATACTGCAAGTAGAACACCAACCGAGGTAAGGGAAGGGTGAAATTCTGCTGCAACCACTGGTGCAGAAGCGGCGCCCCCTACATTCGCTTGGCTGCCTACAGCTAAAAAGAAGTATGGAGCTTTAATTAGTTTAGCCACAAAGATGAGTAGACCAGCATGAATTGAAATCCAAATAAAACCTATTAAAATCAGTCCTGGATTTTCCAAAGCTCGAGTCAAATCCATTTTAATACCAATAGTGGCAACCAAAATGTAAATGAACATTCCACCCAGTTTACTTGCACCTGCACCTTCATAGTTTTTAGCTTTTGTGAATGAAAATAATACGCCTAAAGTTGTTGCCAAAACTACCATCCAGAAGAAACCTGACCCTAAGAAAGAAAGAAAGTTACTCTTGTCCGCAACCGCATCTATGTTCTGTTTTAAGAAAATACTAATTCTACTTCCAAAAAAGTGAGCTACTCCGACCGACGTAAACGCAAGACCAAGCATAATCATATAGTCTTTTACTGTTGGCACCCGTGTAATTCGTTCTGTAAACGCCGTTACCTTTATTTTTAATTTTTCAATTGCTGAAGTATCTGCTTTCAACCAAGCATCTATCCTTTTCGTTTTGCCTGCGCCAAATAGTATAATGGCCATCCATACATTGGCCACTACAATATCGACTAACACCATTTTACCATATTCGTCTCCGTTATACTGAAATATCTCAAGCATTGCCGCTTGGTTAGCACCACCACCTATCCAACTCCCGGCAATTGTTGATAAGCCTCTCCAAATTGCATCAAAATCATTACCTCCGACGGTTTCCGGAGAAAATATCGAAACAATTAAAATAGCCAAAGGTCCACCAATAATAATGCCAGCAGTACCTGTGAAAAACATAGCCAAGGCTTTTGAACCCAAATTAGAGATTGCTTTGAGATCAATACTTAACGTCATTAATACCAAAGCAGCTGGAAGTAAATATCGACTTGCCATGTAATATAATTTTGAGCTATGTTCAGTAGCTTTACCCAACTCATCTATAGCATGCCATTCTTCTGCTATTATTCCGAAAGATGCTAAAAGACTAGGTAACAGATAGCACATAAGTACGGCGGGAACAATGGAATAAAACTTCTTCCAAAAGCCTGTTTTAATGGAAGAAGTATAAAAGACAAATCCTAAACTTAGGGCTAACAATCCGAAGACTACCGTGTCATCAGTAATATAGGGTTCGGGCAAAAGTTTCTCGGTCATTTAGAAGTAGATTGTTTCAGCCAAATATAAACATTTATAAATGTCGCTTGATGAAGTGGGCAACCCCATGTTCTGTATTTTTTAAAGTGATGTGATTCGCTATTGCTTTTAGTTCATCACGAGCGTTTTCGACAGCAACACCGCATCCGGCATGTTTAAGCATTTCCATATCATTGTAATTGTCTCCAAAGGCTATGACATCTTTAAGGCTTTCATCCGAGCCAAGTAATAACTGGATGGCCGATAGTTTTGAAACACTTTTTGGGGCGAGTTCGATTAAGGTATCATTAGAACGGTAGATGTTCATATGTTCATTCAATCGATCTATTAATTTAGAAAATATAGTATCCGCAGAATTTTTGGTACCCATCAACATTATTTTGTGGGCGCTAATATTTCGATTTTTCCAATCTTCGAGGGTCTTAGTGGTGCTTCTAAATTGTGGTTGAGTCTGTGTATAATTGATTTCTTTTTCTACACGTTCTGAGGTTTCTTCTACATACCATTCTTTGTCATGATATAAGCCTAACTTGATTTGATGTTTTTCTGCGATTTCGTACAGTTGTTCAACAGCCTCAAAATGGATTGTTTCTGAAAAAATTTGTTTGTTTCCGTATTGCACCAAGGCTCCATTATAACAAACGATGGGTTCATGCGAAATACTTAACCTATCCTGTAAATAGGTCATTGACTGTGGCATACGAGCAGATACAAGTATTACTCTAGTAAAGCCCTTGATACGGGCAATTTCAGAAATTGTAAATTCAGATACGTCACTCTTAGTAGAGAGCAAAGTGCCGTCTAAATCCGAACAAAGTATTTTATAGTTCATCTTAGCCTATCTATTAAATATTTAACCAATACGTCAATTTTAAATTTATTGACCTGTTCTTTGGTTGAAACCTGTTTACGAAGTAGTTGTCGTTGTATACAATAAATAGATCTGATAGCGGAGCAAAACGCCATTGAAGCCTAGAATTAAAACCCAAATTATCTCTTTGATTACTATATTGAATCAATGTTGACCAAAAAATAGACTTGCTAAAAGTGATATCAATTTTTGGACTGATTAACCAGATATCCGCACTTGGGTAGGGGTCAGGTAGGTGAATTTGATCATAGTTGAAAAGTAACGAAATGAACGCTTTTGGCTGAAAGCGCATCGTCAGCCCACCTTCTACCGAGAATCGATTTCCATTAAAAAACCGGCCTATACTTGACTGTACATCAAAGGAAAAAAGTTTTCTCTGATCAGATTGATAGCCTGCCTCAACACTATTATAATAATAATTCTGATCGGCAGGAAGCTCTATTGCACCCTCTGTACGGGTTGGGTCGAAAGAGTCGAATAAAAAGGTAAAACTATTGGTGTACTCGATTCTTGCTTGTGATTGATTATTGAAATTAACTTCATACCTAGATCGAAGATCATAATCGGTATTTTGGAAATTTCTACTAGGGCTCCAACGTATATTTGTGAAATATTGAAAAGAATGATTCTGAACAATTCCCTTTTTGGGCCAAAAAACCCGTTCAGCACTAATCAGTGTTTTAAAAAGGTCGGTCCTGCGAATAAAGCCCAAGTCAGAACGAAAATCTTCATCTATAAAACTACCTTTTGCAAATACATTGAATTTTCTTGTGTTGTACCGAATAAGTGCACTTGTAGCAAAGTTTCCCCGGTTATCGTCAGGTTGAAACGATTTGTGTGTTATGAACGACCCGTTCCATGTATTATTCTTTGAGGCGAGATTATAGTCAATACCCAAAACACGATTGTATTCATCTTCGCGTTCGACAAAATCATAATCTTTAAAAGATTGCTTGTTGATGAAGAAGACACCGATGTTCGACCTTGAGAAAACACGCTGCTGCAATGCCAGCATTGTGTTGTTGTTTGAAGGTATTTCGTTTACGAGATCTTCGGCTGTTTGAATATTCAAGAACCCCACTCGAAGATCTTTCGTCATTTTACCGCTTAGACGTACACCACCTAGAATACGGTTTTCAATACGATTTCCAGCACTGTCTTGAGCAATGCCAATGCGTCTTGAGAAAAACGGACTAAAGTCAAAACCGTTTCCAAAACTTGCGAAAAGATCATTATTGTCAATAAAAAATTGACGTTTTTCGGGTAAATTCACCTCAAATCGGGTCAAGTTTGTTACCTGATCGTCAACTTCAACTTGTGAAAAATCAGGGTTAATGGTTACATCTAAATTAAGGGTGTTCCCAATGGATATTTTAGAATCACCACCGAATTTGAAGGTATTGAGACTCTCATCATTCTCAAAGTTTTTTTGCGACAACCCATTGATGTAAGGAATTAAGGCTAGTGGCGTTCGTGATTTACCGAGGGGTTTTTCGAAAATCATTTCACCCATAAATGCCAAATTGTAAATCTGTTGATTTTGTGGAATTCGGGTCCAGGTACTTCGTTCGTTTGATTGGGTCTCGATGCGATAGCTATTAAAACGCCATTGGGTGGCACCTTCTTCAAATTTTAAGGAAGTAAGCGGAATGGTCATTTCAGCGGTAAAATAATCGCCGTGTATTTTAGCATCCCCTCTCCATTTAACATCCCAGGAGAGATTAAAATCACTTTGGCTGGTTCCGCCGTTGGCAATAAGACCTTCTCGTCTAACCCCATAAGGGTTGATTCCAAATAAAAAACCATTCGTGCCATCATTGAACGTATCGAAAACCAGCGAGAAGCTATCACTGCCACTACCCCTAAAATCTCTTTTTAAAGATTGTGTTGCATAATTTTCACCGCTGGAGTAGGCCTTGATACCTATATAAAGGTTTTTGTCATCATAGAGTATCTTAATTTGAGACTGTTTCCTCGCCTGAATGGAATCTAAAGGAAAGTATTCCCAAAACTCATCGGCACTTTCTGCCATTTGCCAAATAGGTTCATCTAAAGACCCGTCAGCAACAATACTTTCAGAAATAAATTTTACCGTAAATGACTTTTTCTCTTTTTGTGCAAATAGATTGGAAGCAGCAATAAGTAAAACAAAGGCACAAAGCGCTCTTGTCATGGGTTGGTGTATTTGAATTAGCTTGTGTTGTAAATTTAAGACCTTAAGGCGTTAAATAAATGCTAAAACCGGTACTTCTTGCCTAGGTATGATTTAGATATTCAGCCAATATGTGAACTTTAAATTGATGGAGCGATATCTCGGTGAAAATTGATCAACAAAATAGTTGTCATTATAAACCACAAACAAATCAGAAAGTGGTGCAAAGCGCCATTGCAATCTTGAGTTGATGCCTAGGTTGTCACGTTGGTTACTGTATTGTATGGTTGTTGACCAAAAAATCGATTTTGAAATGGTATAATTTACCCTTTGACTCAAAAGCCACAAGTCTACACTTGGAAAAGGGTCTGGTAGGGTAATTTTATCATAGTTCATATTTAGCGTAAGCCGTAATTTTGGTTGTAACCGAAGTGTAGTTTGCGCCTCTATCGAGAAACGATCACCATTAAAAAAGCTACCTAAAGAGGTTTCTCCTCGAAAAGCCAACACCTTTGATTGATTTGATTGGTATGATGCACCAAAAGTATTGAAGGTGTATCCTAAATTTCCAGGTAACGCGACTCCACCGTCGGTTCTGGTAGGGTCAAAAGAGTCACTTAAAAAAATATATTGATTGGTGAAAAAGAATCCAAACTGGGTTAGATTTTTCATTTCAAAATTATAATTCAAATTCACTCTATGGTCAGTTTTCTGATAGTCTAGACTAGGTCTCCAAGTGACTACTGGAAATACTTCTAAACCATGGTTATTTATTGGACCACTTTTTGGCCAAAAAAGTCGTGAAAGAGAGGTAGCAGATTTTATAATATCAGTTCGTGGTACAAAACCAAGTTTAGAGGTGAAATCTTCATTGATGTAAACGAAGTCAGTAAAAACATTCCAATATTTTGAATTATAACCTAAAAAAGCGCCAGAAGAGAGATTACCCTCGTTATCATCAGGTTGAAACGATTTGTGTGTATAGAACTTTCCGATCCAAGAATTATCTTCCGAAGCTAAATTATAATCTACACCCATTACTCGATTGTAGTCATCTTCGCGTTCTAAGAAATCGTAATCACCAAAAGACTGTCTATTGATAAAGAAAGCACTAATATTTGACCTTGCGAACACTTTTTTTTGCAGTGCTATCATCATGTTGTTCTGAGAAGCAATTTCGCTTTCAACATCAGAATCGGTCTGTATGTTCAAAAAACCGAGTCGCCAATTGTCATTAAGTTTACCACTTAAGCGAACGCCACCAATAATATCGTTTTCTACAGAAACACCAGCACTATCGGTGGCTATGCCTATTCGTCTTGAGAAAAACGGATTAGCATCTCTACCCCCTCCAAAACTTCCGAACAGGTCATTGTTGTCGACAAAAAACTGCCTTCGTTCTGGTAAGGAGACTTCAAAACGAGTAAGATTGGTGAAAATATCATCCACCTCCACATTGGAAAAATCTGGATTCAAGGTAACGTCTAAGTTCATTCCATTTCCAATAGAAATTTTGGCATCACCTCCAACTTTCAGTATGTTTGATCCATTGTCAGTTTCAAAATCTTTTTCTGACAATCCGTTGATATAAGGAATTAAGGTAAACGGAGTTCTAGATTTACCTAAGGGTTTTTCGAAAACCATATCTCCCATGAAAGCCAAATTAAAGACCAATTGATTCTGAGGAATATTCTGCCAAACACTAGTCTCATTGTTTTGCATATCGAAACGATAACTTTGAAAACGCCATTTGGTTGCTCCTTCTGCAAATTTGAAGGAGGTTAAGGGTATGGCCATTTCGGCTGTATAATAACCGTCGTATCGCTTCGCATCACCTTTCCATTTTACATCCCATGAAGTAGTGAACCCTCTTAAGTCTTGACCACCACTAGAAATTAGGGCTTCTCTGCGCACACCATAGGGGTTAATGCCAAATAAAAAAGCATTAGTACCATCGTTAAAAGTATCGAAAAGTAAACTGATGTTATCATTCCCACCAGCCCGAAAATCTCGTTCCAAAGATGGAATCACATAATCATTACCAGGGGTTGTAATTTTCATGCCGATGTAGAGTGTTGTTGAATCAACAACCATTCTGATATCACTCTGGTATTCTGCAGGAATGGCGTCACTAGGAAAATACTGCTGAAATTCCCCAGCACTTTGAGCTATTTGCCAAATAGGTTCATTCAGTTCACCGTCTGGTATAATGGTCTCTGTAGTGTATTTGACGGTAAATGATTTGGTGTTTTGAGCAAACGACATTAATGTCGTAATACACAAGATAAAACCCAGTAAAAATTTAGGCATCGATTTGAATTAGCTACTGCTAATTTACAAGTTTAAATTGTAACCAAACCTTAAATAAATTGACTTAGTCATTCTTTTTTTTTTGGTTCTCGCTTGTGTTCTTTTAAGCTTTTCATCAACATCCACTCAATTTGACCATTAGTGCTACGAAATTCGTCGGCAGCCCATTTTTCAACGGCTTTCAACATTTCTTCGTTCAAACGTAATGCGAAAGCTTTCTTTTTACTCATCGTTTGTTTTAAAATACCGCTCAATTACTTTTCGTGCATCTTCTTCTTTCTGTGTACCAAGAAGTAACTTTTTGCCAGTTTTGAGTTCTATTTGAATACCTTTATTTCCTTTAACGTTTAAAGCTTTTCCATTGCCAAATGATATTCGGTAGCCCCATCCGCCATATTCTTTTAATGGACTGTAGGTACGAACATAACACTTTTCTAATTCATCCCAACGGATTGTTTTCTTAGTGCTATTGAACGGTATGAATTGATAGTGTATGCCTATTTCGTCAATAGTTATCTTCAATCTTAGCATATAAATTAAGAAAAGGACTAATAACATGATAAGGATAACAAAAATTTGCTCTGGACGATTTTCTGCAGAAACATTACTAAAACCCTCGTTCAAAACAAACCATTTGTGTCCCAAAAAAATGGTGAAACTGAATATGGCGAGGTTCATCAATTGCAGCCACCATTGTGTAAAGCGTTGTGTCTCATTAAAAATACGCATCCTAGTGATTTAAAGTTCCGGTGTTCACTATAGGCGAAGCATCTTTGTCAGAACAGAGTACAACCATTAAATTACTTACCATAGCTGCTTTTCGCTCTTCGTCTAAATCAACAACACTTTTTTTGTTGAGTTCTTCTAAGGCCATTTCGACCATACTAACAGCGCCCTCTACTATTTTGTGGCGTGCTGCGACGATTGCCGTGGCTTGCTGTCTTTTCAGCATGGCATTCGCTATTTCTTGAGCGTAAGCTAAATAGCCAATTCTGGCTTCAAGCACTTCAATACCTGCCATAGATAGGCGTTCTTGCAATTCTTTTTCCAAGGCCTCACTTACTTCATTAAGGCTTGATCTCAGTGTAATATCTTCATCAAGACCTTCATCTGCAAAATTATCATAAGGATACATGCTTGCGAGTTTTCGCACTGCAGCATCTGTTTGAACACGCACAAAATTTTGATAGTCATCAACATCGAACGCTGCTCTATAGGTATCCGTCACCCTCCATACTAAGATGGTACTAATCATTACGGGATTCCCCAATTTATCGTTGACTTTTAAACGTTCGCTATCAAAGTTGCTTGCGCGTAATGATATTTTCTTTTTCGAAAATAGTGGATTTACCCAGAACAGTCCGTTTTTCTTTATAGTACCAACATATTTGCCAAAAAGTAATAATACTCTTGAACTGTTTGGATTTACGAGCACAAAGCCTGGTACGATAATAATTGCGGCTACAATAGCCAGAATACCGACTGGAGGAATACGGAATAGCATGAAGATGCCAATAGCTGCTAAGAAAATTAATAAAGCTAGCATCAAGTATCCGTTCGCTGGACTTAAATCTTTTTCGTTTGTCATAATCAAATGAATTAAATGATATTAAATTGATATCATAAAGATATTAAAATAAATGATAATTCCAAATCAGATTTAGTTCTGCTTTCTAAATCGCTTCGATTTCTTTTTTTTCGGGTTGGTAAATAATCGTTTTAAAAATCCATCTTTCTTAACAGGCTCGCAGTTCAATTGATCTAATACGAATGAATTCGGTTTCTCAAAGCGTGCTTTAGTAATATGATCGAAACTCCTATCTTTATTTAATTCCTTGTACCATAAAGCAAATAGGGGTAAAGCAGCATTAGCACCTTGACCGATGCTAGTATTTTTGAAGCCTATTTCGTGCTTGTCTAAGCCGACCCAGGTGATATGAACCAATTTAGGAGTAAGCGCTACAAACCAAGCGTCTTTATTATTCTGGGTTGTACCAGTTTTTCCTGCGATATCATTCGTTAATTTATAGGTAGAGCGAATACGTTTTGCCGTACCTGTGTTTATTGTAGATTTCATCATTTCGACCATTATTTGCTCTGTTTGCTTCGAAAATGCACGATTTCGGGCTATTTTGGGTTGAAAATTTACTAAAACTGAATCTTTTCGATTTGTGATGCTTTCAATCAAATAGGGTAGAACAGCTTTTCCGTCATTTATGTAACTGGCATAAACACCGGCAAGCTCATTTAGGTATATTTCACCAGTGCCTAAGGCTACTGAAGGTTGATTGGGAAGTTCAGAAAACACACCCATCTTTTTTGCTTGAGTAAGTACATTTTCAATACCTGTCGCTTCCAAGACCTTAACTGCAACTGTATTCACTGATTTGCTTAATGCCTCTTCCATAGAATAGTTAAGGTAGGCCTCGTCCTTGTCTCCCGAATTACTAGGTGACCAACCTTTAAGATTTTCGTATTCAATTTCTCTTGCCGAAAAATAGGCGCAAGGAGGGATACCCGTTTCTAATGCCGCGGTATAAACAATGGGCTTAAAAGTGGAACCCACTTGTCTTCTGCTTTGAGCAATATGATCAAACTTATATTGTTTGAAATTAATACCGCCAATCCAGGTACGAACAGCTCCGGTTTCGGCATCAATTGCCAAAGAGCCTGTATTCAAGAATTTCATATAGTGTTGAATGCTATCAATAACACTTGCGTCAACCGTTCTTTCACCGCTCCAGTCGGTTAAAGTTATCTTTCTTTTGATACTCAAAGAATCCCAAGTTTCCTCATGGGTTAAACCTTTCGCAACAAGTTTTTTATAAGGTTCAGAATTTCGAACAGCTTTGTCAATAATCTTTCTATTCGTTTTCCATGGTCCTTTGTTGCCGTAACTTTTTTCAAATGACCGCTGCAGCGAAGCCATGTGTTTTTGCATTGTTTCTTCAGCAAGCATCTGCATTTGATAGTTTAGCGTGGTATAAATCTTTAAACCCGAAGTATAGATATTGTACGTGTTTCCTTTCTCTTTTTCAGCCGTCACCCATTTGCTTAATATTTTTCTGACCTCCTCACGGAAATAGGGCGCTAGACCTTCTGAATAATCAAATTTTCTATAATTCAATTGAAGAGGAAGGTTGATTAAGCTATCTTTTTTTGCTTTTTCTAAAAAATTATTATCGGTCATCACCTCTAAGACTAGGTTTCGACGTGCCCTACTATTTTCGGGAAATATCCGCGGATTGTAGCCATAGGTGGCTTTAAGCATTCCTATTAATACCGCGGCTTCTTCAACTTTTAAAGCATTCGTCTTTTTATTGAAAAATTTTAATGACGCACTTTCAATTCCGAAGGTATTATCTCCGAAGGAAACCGTGTTAAGATAATGAGTTAGAATTTCTTCCTTAGAAAATATTGCTTCTAAACGAGAAGCAATAATCATTTCTTTCACCTTATTAACTACAATATTTGTGCTAGCTCGTTCTTTTCTCGGATATAAATTTTTAGCCAATTGTTGCGAAATTGTGCTCCCACCACCTGAAGATTGATCTTGCATTAAAAGGGTTTTTATAGCCACCCTAAGCAAACTCTTATAATCGATTCCAGAATGGTTGTAAAAGCGTTCGTCTTCAATAGAAACTAAGGCATCTAAGGTATGTTTTGAAAATTCTTCAAACGCAATTGGTTGTCGGTCATACAAATAATACTTTCCAATGAGTATGCTATCTTTTGTGTAGACTTCTGAGGCTTGTTGGTATTGAAAATTTGAAAGTTCTTCTTTATCCGGTAATTTTCCCCATGCTCCTAAATACACACTTAAGAGAAATAATAGTATGCCAGTAAAAATTGCTACGAACCCTATTAAAGAGTACTTAATGTATTTAGATTTTATCTTATTAATCATAAAAACGAATTCTTTTAAGTGCAATATCAAACTTTAAATATAAAATGATTTAAGAGTTAACATTAGATTAAAGTTCAATACTTACTTTTGAAGAAATTGCTCCACATGAAAAAAATACTGATACTATTCATTCTTTTATCTTTTCAATTCTCATTCAGTAATGAGATGGTTTGGTCTAAAACGGGTCATCGCACTACTGGAGAGATTGCCCAAAACAATCTATCAAGAAAAGCTCGAAAGGCAATTGATAAATTATTAGATGGAGAAAGTTTGGCTGTAGTTTCTACGTTCGGTGACGATATTAAGGCGGATAAAAAGTATCGAAAATTTAGTGCTTGGCATTATGTAAACTTTCCCGCAGATAAAAAGTATACGGATGTTGAACCAAGTGAATATGGTGATGTCATCATAGGTATCGAAAAATGTGTAGCAATGGTAAAAGACAAAGCGAGTACCAAAGCGGATAAAATATTTTATCTAAAGTTACTAGTTCATTTGGTTGGTGATTTACATCAACCGATGCATGTCGGGCGTCTGGAAGATAAGGGAGGTAACGATATTCAAGTGCAATGGTTTAAAGAAGGAAGTAATTTGCATCGCGTATGGGATTCAAACATGATTCAAGATTACGGAATGAGTTATTCAGAGCTTGCGGAGTCACTACCTCGTTTAACGAAAAAACAAAAGAAGCATATTCAAGAGGGCAACATATACGACTGGGTTGAAGAATCGCAAGATATTGCGAATGAACTTTACGACTCGGTCGAGATAGGAGAAAAGCTTTTTTACGGATACAGCTACACCTGGTGGGGAACTGTAGAGAATCAATTACAAAAAGGGGGATTACGTCTGGCTAAAATCTTGAATGACATATATAAGTAGTTTTTTGGTCGATTTTAAAAAGTATAGGCACAATGGCTTTATGGTAATTTATCTAAGAAATAATTATTTCAACGATTTGATATACCTTGGCATAAGATTTGAAGTTATTATTGGGAAGTGAGATGCGAGTAAATTAGCAGTTCTGCCCAAAATGTTAAAGATAGTATCTAACTCTAAACAAGGGTTTTAAAAAAGCGGTCCTTTAAAAGAAGACCGCTTTTTTATATGCTTTAGTTTCTGATATTTAGTACACTACACGAAAGGTTAAATTGATTCGTTCTTTGATAGGTTTGGCGGTCTTTGGTATTTGATGCAGCCAATGATGTTGTGTTTCGCCGCGCATAAGTAGAAGGCTACCGTGTTCTAGAAGTAATTTATGTTTTAAGTCTTTTTGAGAGCGGTGTTTAAGATGAAAAAAGCGTTCTTGCCCTAGCGTAATAGAGGCGATCACCGGATTTTTGCCCAACTCCTTTTCATTATCTGAATGCCAGCCATTACTATCTTTACCATCTCTGTATAAATTCATTAAACAGGTGGTAAATACAACATCACTTTTTGATTCAATGGCTTCTTTTATTTCGAGAAGTTCATTGGTAAAGGCAAGCGGATGCATAGTGATGTTTGAATACGAATATGGCTTTTCATTATTTCCATAAAGCGCCGTCAACCTAGGCTGAGCATATGTTTTACCAAATACTTTGATATCATCTTGCCGCCACGGAATTGTATTTTTGAACGTTTCGAAATAGGAATTGGCTGACTCTGTATTCAAAAAACCAGGGACATAGCTAATTTCACTATCTGGAAGGTTTAAATTAATTTCTTCTGAAAAAAGACTTCCCATTAAGTGATTACGTTTTTCAACTGATTTCTATATTCTGATGGGTTTTGACCCGTGAATGCTTTAAACGATTTATTAAAGTGAGAGAAGTTATTAAAACCACTCTCAAAACAAATATCGGTAATACTTAGTGTCTGTTCTGCCAATAATTTTGACGCATGTACGAGTCGATATTCATTAACAAATTTGGTAAAGGTTTTATTCGTGACTTTCTTGAAATATCTACAAAATGAGGGTACAGTCATACTTACCATATTAGAGATTTCATCTAAAGTAATCTCTTCTTTGAAGTTATTTTTCACGTGGTTGAAGACAATATTAATACGCTCATTATCTTTCACTTCGGTCTCTAAAGAAAATCCTTCACCATTCAATATTTTGAATTCCTTAGAATTTCCAAGTTGATTTAGGATATTTAGTATGGATAACAAACGCTGGAAGTCATCTTGGTATTCAAGTACATCCATTTTTTCTCCAATTTTCAATTTTGTATTTCCAGAAAAAGCAATTCCCCCCTTCGCCATCTCGAAAAGCTTTTGAATGTTTTTCATTTCTGGGATATCAAAAAAGTGTTGTCCTAGAAAATCCTCTCTCATATGTACAACAACTTCACTGTCATTGCCTGTCAATACGTCTGTAAAACCGCAATGAGGTAGATTGCTGCCGATTAAAATCAAATCACCTTTTGAATAATATGATATATGACTTCCTATTTGTCGTTTTCCAGATCCACCTTTAATGTATACTAATTCAATTTCTGGATGGTAATGCCAAACGGTATCCTTATTGTTTGTTGAGGCATCAAATTTTTGATATAAATACGAATGCCCAAAACTTGGCTCTATCACCTCAAAAGAAGGTTTCTGTTTTTTAAGGGTAGTATTGTTCATAATATAAAATTACTGTAGCTCTGTCGAACTATCATCTACAAAATTACCTCAAATATGTTCTAAATTATCTTAGTATGTGATTTTATGGTTTTGATGGGTTAAAATAGAATATAAATTAGAAAAAACTGTAGTAGTGAGAACCCTATGACGCATCTACCTTTGTGATGAACAAATTTATTAACCTATGCTGTCATAAGGCAGTAATAAAAAAAAGGAAATCATGAAAAATGTAATAAAATTAACAACAGTTATTGCTCTTTTTATAGCAACTACCATTAATGCTGCAAATGTTAAATTAGGCTTAACGCCAAATGCTGCAAAAACTTTGACGTTTTCTTTGAACAACATTAAACAAGAAACAACCATTAAGCTTATTGATGCCGAGGGTAACATGATCTACACAGAGGGCATAACCGCTAAAGAAGCATATATAAAGCGTTTTGACTTAGGTAAGCTTGAAAAGGGTAATTTTTACCTTGAAGTAGAAAATGAATTACGAGTGATCACCTATGATCTTGAGTTAGGAGATACTGATGTTGTTATTAAGAAACGTAAGGAAAAGTCAAAGCCGGTTTTTAGAGAAAAGGGAAGTATCGTTTTCTTAAACTTACTCAATTTAGAAAAGAAAACGATTAGAATTAAGGTCGTTGATAGTCTTGATCGCGTTGTTTTTGAAGAAACTGTTAAAGATGAGGCAATTGTAGAAAAGGTATTTAATTTCGAAGATGCTTTTGAAGATAAGTACACGCTTATCGTTTCTGACAACAAAGAGACATACTATAAGAATATTTCTATAAAATAAAGTTGGTTTAAGTTGAGTTAATTTGAGTTAAAACTCCCAAGGTCTAAACCTTGGGAGTTTTTTAGATCCATAGATAGTAATACGCCCAATACATGAGACCAAATTGTAACGGTATCCTTCCTATTAAAACCCACTTGGGTAGCCCCATTGAGGCATTTTTGCCAAATAACATGTGAACATGTACGGGTAAAAAAAAGGTGAGCATAGCAATAATTGCATATACCGATATATCTTTGGTAACCGGAAAAAACAAAGCCAAGCCAAGCACGATTTCAGCTATTCCGCTGAGATTAACTAAAAATTTATGGCCTGGTAGATACCCTGGTAAAATACGCATGTACATTTTGGGCTTTATAAAATGCATAATACCAGCACCGATATAAATCGCACCCATTAGGTAAAGATGCCAAGGATAAATCATTCGCTTTTAGAAGTTATCCAAGTATTAATTTTGTCTTCTAATAATGCTAAAGGTACACAGCCAGTTTCAAGAACTCGGTCATGAAATTCTTTGATGTCAAACGAATTTCCCAAAGCGGTTTCTGCTTTGCTTCGTAGTTCTCTAATTTTCAATTGTCCTATTTTGTAAGATAATGCTTGTCCTGGGTTTGCCATATAGCGCTCTATTTCAGAGGTAATGCTTGCCTCTGATTCCGCCTCGTTGTCTAGTGAGTACTGAATCGCCTCTTCTCGAGTCCAA
>CALHCJ010000016.1 GCA_937936275.1 uncultured Flavobacteriaceae bacterium | reverse complement strand
GCTTCGGACTGGAAATCTACAGATTGGTTGATTGCTAATTGTCAAATTCAAGAACAATTTTTGGTGAATTCGAAACAGCCAGTGCATGATGCTAGAATGCATGCAATGTTGTGCTACCGAACTCCAGAATCTTTTAAAGAGCGTTTTAAGAGAAGTACAAATGAGGAGTTAAAGGTCTTCAATGTAGAGAGTTGGTTGATGCATCATGGCGAAAAGTTACAAGAACGCTTTCAGCTTTCTGCTTATAAACTGATGAATCAATTGTTGAAGACGATTGATGTTACTCGAAATGGAGAAAAGAATTTCATCGATTTGCAGAATAGCGATACGAACATTCATATTGTAGGCGTAGATTCTGATTTATTTTTTACGGCCAAAGAAAATAAAGACACCTTCAAGCAAATTGCACAAGCAAACAGTAATGTGACCTATGGAGAAATACAATCGCTACATGGTCATGACGCGTTTCTAATAGAATTTGAACAATTGCAAAAACTCTTGAATGGTATTTTTAATACTAACGGAAAGACGCAGAAAGTAACGGTCTTGAAGTTTGGTGGAAAATCGTTGAGTAATGGTGAAGGTTTAGGGCGGGTGTTAGAAATAATTGCAACGAAAGTAAAAGACGGCGATAATATTGCAGTGGTACTCTCTGCTCGAGAAAAGGCCACTGATCAGTTGGAAGCAATGCTTGAAAAAGCGGCGAATGGTCAAAATTATATCAAAGATTTTGAGGCCTTTGAAAAGTATCAAATGCACACGTTTAGGAATGTAAACCTTTCCTCTGAGTTTAAAAATTTAGCCCAACTGTTTGAAGGAATTTCGCTTTTAGGAGATTATAGTCCGAAAATTAAAGATGAGGTTTTGTCTTTTGGAGAAGTTATTTCAGCAAAATTATTAACGAAGCTTTTAATAGGAAAAGGGGTGCGTGCAGAATTTGTAGATTCTCGAGCACTGCTTAAAACTGATGCTGCTTTTGGCGACGCTAAGATTATTGAGGCGAGCTCTAAAGAAAATGTACTTTTAAAACTTTCACAATTACCCGAGGATGCAGTTCCTGTTTTTACGGGCTTTATAGCCTCAAATGAAGCAGGTGAAACAACAACCTTAGGACGAAACGGAAGTAACTACTCCGCTGCCTTACTAGCAAACTTTTTAGATGCCAAAGAGCTTCAAAATTATACACACGTTGACGGGATTTTTACAGCGAATCCTGATTTTGTTCCTGAAGCCAAACGCCTGGCGAATCTTTCGTATGCCGAAGCCAATGAGTTGGCCAATTTTGGTGCCACCATTTTACACGCGAAAACGATTATTCCTTTAATCGAGAAGAATATTCCCTTAAGAATTCTGAACACTTTTAATGATGATAATGAAGGTACCTTAATAAGTGCTAAATCAAGTAAAGAGGGTATTAAGTCGTTATCTAATATTGAAGATGTTGCTCTAATCAATCTTGAGGGTAGAGGCTTGTTGGGTAAAGTTGGTATTGACGCCAGAATATTTCGCACATTGGAAGAGAAGAATATTAATGTTAGCATTATATCGCAAGGTTCATCAGAGCGTGGTATCGGACTCATTGTCAATCGGGCCAATGCTCAAAAAGCAAAATTGGCTTTAGAACACGAATTTTCTAAGGACTTTAAATCAAAGGATATCAATTTGATCACCGTAGTAAATGATGTTTCTGTCGTTTCTATCGTAGGTCAAGACTTAAGCACGTTTCACAAGCCCTACAATGCGTTAATTAAAAACCAGATTATACCGCTGTTGTTCAACAATACGGTATCTGGAAAGAATGTGAGTTTGGTGCTGAAAAAATCAGATTTACATAAAGCTTTGAACGTGATTCACGGACAGATTTTCGGAATCAGTAAGAGGGTGAATCTAGCCATTTTTGGACATGGTAACGTAGGAGGTACTTTAATTGATCAGATCTTAAAATCTTCCGAAACCATTGCAAAACGTAAAGGAATAGATTTGAGGGTTTTTGCAGTTGCAAATTCCAAGAAAATTTTGCTGAACAAAAAAGGGATTCCGAAGTCTTGGAAATCTTCAATAGCAAAGAAGGGAGTTACTTATCGCATTGATGACGTATTTGAGTTTGCAAAAGAGAACCATTTAGAGAACTTGATCGTTGTAGATAATACAGCAAGTGAAGACTTTGTTGCACATTATTTTGATTTTGTGGAGAACGGTTTTGATTTAGTTTCTTCAAATAAAATAGCGAACACACTGGGTTTTGATTATTATCAGTTGCTACGTGAGGAGTTGGAGAAAAATCAAAAGAAATACCTCTATGAGACCAATGTGGGTGCCGGTTTACCTCTTATTGACACCATTAAATTATTACATCTGTCAGGCGAAAATATAACTAGAATAAAAGGGGTTTTCTCTGGATCACTAAGCTATATTTTCAACACCTTTTCAGAAGTGAATGCACCCTTTTCACAAATTTTGAAAGATGCGATGCATAAAGGTTTTACGGAGCCCGATCCGAGAGAAGATTTATCAGGAAACGATGTTGGTAGAAAATTGTTGATTTTAGCACGCGAGTTGGAGTTAAGTAATGAGTTTCCGGATATTAAAATCCAAAATTTAATTCCCGAACAGTTGCAAAAAGGAAGCCCTAATTCCTTTCTAAAAAATTTGGGGATGTTGGATGATAAATTCAACGAGATTAAGAAAAATCAAAAAGAAGGTCACGTATTAAGATATGTTGGCGATTTGCATGGAAATTTACAAAAGGAAAAAGGACTCTTAGATGTCAAACTGATATCAGTACCTAAAGAAAGTGCCTTAGGCCAAGTAAAGGGTTCAGACTCGATAATCGAGATTTATACAGAGTCTTATGGAGAAAACCCCTTAGTGATTCAGGGAGCAGGAGCGGGAGCGGCAGTAACCGCTCGAGGAGTTTTTGGGGATATTTTAAGAATAGCCGAGAAGGGATAGATTGAAAGTGCGAGGTAGAAAGTGCGAAGTACGAAGAAAACAAAAAAGTTAAAAATAGATTACCACCATCGATGGAATGAAAATAAAATATGAGTAAAAAATTCGAAACGGAGGCTATCCGAACGCAATTAGAACGTTCACAAAATTTGGAGCATTCTGTTCCCATGTACTTAACGTCTAGTTTTGTATTTGAAGATGCTGAAGATATGCGATCTTCCTTTGCGGAAGAAAAAGAAAGAAATATCTATTCAAGATATTCAAATCCGAATTCTTCAGAATTTGTCGAGAAGGTCTGCCAAATGGAAGGTGCAGAAGCAGGCTTTGCTTTTGCCTCAGGTATGGCGGCGGTGTTTTCAACTTTTGCCGCCTTATTAGATAGTGGAGACCATATCCTTTCGGCAAGAAGCATTTTTGGCTCAACACATTCGCTATTTAATAACTTCTTTCCGAAATGGAATATCTCACATACCTATTTTAAAATCGATGAGCTAGATGCTATTGAAGAATTAATTCAACCGAATACTAAAATTATTTATGCAGAGTCTCCAACGAATCCTGGGGTTGATATTTTAGACCTAGAAGAACTTGGAAAGATTGCGAAAAAGCATAACTTGATTTTGGTGATTGATAATTGCTTTGCTTCGCCTTATTTACAACAGCCGATAAAATTCGGAGCTGATTTGGTCATTCACTCTGGTACTAAACTGATGGATGGTCAAGGGCGTGTTTTGGCTGGCATTACCGTAGGGAGTAAAGACTTAATTGAAAAAGTATATCGTTTTTCAAGAATTACCGGTCCGGCATTATCTCCTTTCAATGCCTGGGTGATTTCTAAGAGTTTGGAAACTTTAGCGATTCGTGTAGATCGTCATTGTGATAATGCTTTAAAGCTTGCCGAGTTTTTAGAAGGACATGAAAAAGTGAATTGGGTGAAATATCCTTTCCTTAAATCGCATCCAAAGTATAAAATCGCAAAGAAGCAGATGAAAGCAGGTGGCTGTGTGGTTGCATTTGAAGTCAAGGGTGGATTAGAGGCTGGGCAAAAATTCTTTGACTCCATCAAGTTATTGTCCTTGTCAGCCAATTTGGGTGATTCTCGCAGTATTGTTACGCATCCCGCTTCAACAACGCATAGTAAATTGTCATCTGAAGAAAGAGCCGAAACGGGTATTACTGACGGTATGGTTCGTGTTTCTGTCGGTTTAGAGCATATTAATGATATTATTGATGATATCAAACAGGCTTTAAGCTAATTAACGATGCTATTTATGTGATACCATTTTTACTTTCAAAGTAGTTTAACCATTATCTACCTGCTTGTTTCAGAAGATTATACATTTGCCGATATAATTTCTTCGCTTTTTTTGTGTCAGCTCTTCTCAATCATCATCTTTATTCTATCTGCTAGCTGTACCTCTTCGGTTTAGAAATCATTTTGTAAATTGTTAGAAGATAGATGATAGCACAGAAGCTAACTCGAAGTTCAGGTTTGTCAGGTGTATGATAAGATAAAGTGGAAATAAAATAGGTGATTATGAAAGCGTTAAAAAAAGAAGATGTAAAACAAGAGGTATTTGATTTGTATGACGATTATGCCCATGATCGTGTAAGTAGAAGACTGTTTCTAGATAAATTATCAACCTATGCTGTAGGGGGGCTTACAGTCTCTTCACTGCTAGGATTTATTTCACCTGACTACGTTAAGAAAATTCAAGTACAACAAGATGATCCCAGATTAAAATCAGAATTTATAACTTATGATTCGCCAAAGGGAGGTGGTGATATGAAAGGATTGCTTTCAAGGCCCAGTGGTGCAAAAGAAAAGCTTCCAGGTATTATAGTAGTACATGAAAATCGTGGATTGAATCCGCATATTGAAGATGTGGGTCGGCGTGCAGGTTTAGCAGGTTTTATCTCGTTAGCACCTGATGCTTTAACTCCTTTAGGAGGCTATCCAGGAACTGACGATGAAGGTCGCGAATTACAACGAAAAAGAGATCGCAATAAAATGTTGGAAGATTTTATAGCGGCTTTTGAGTATTTGAAAGCTCACCCTGAATGTTCGGGTAAGGTGGGTGTTGTTGGCTTTTGTTTCGGAGGTTGGGTTTCAAATATGATGGCTGTAAGAGTATCTGATTTATCTGCTGCAGTTCCATTTTATGGTGGACAACCCAAAGAAGACATTGACAAAATCAGTGCTCCGCTATTGTTGCATTTCGGTGGATTAGATAAACGAGTTAATGCAGGTTGGCCAGATTACGAAGCAGCACTTAAAGCAAATAACAAAACATACGAAGCACATATTTATAAAGATGCCAACCATGGTTTTCATAATGATACTACGCCTCGTTACGATCGAGAAGATGCAGAGTTGGCGTGGAAAAGAACGATTAACTTTTTTAATGAAAAACTAGCTTGATTTAATTTTTCTAGAGTTTTCAAATGGGATAGTCTCCTAGCCTATTTTACTTATCTTAGCCAAATGCTCTCTAAAAAGACAAAATACGGATTGAAAGCATTAGCCTTCTTAGCTTCTCAAAAAGACAAGCAGCCTGTGCAGATTGCAGAAATATCAAGACAAGAGAATATTTCGCAAAAATTTCTAGAGAGCATCCTATTATCCCTCAGAAAAACTGGTTTTTTAGGCTCGAAAAAAGGAAAGGGCGGGGGCTATTACTTGATCAAAGACCCAAAAGAGGTTTTGATGACCGATGTGATGCGCGTGCTTGAAGGACCTATCTCTATGGTTCCCTGTGTAAGTTTGAATTTTTATGAAAAATGTGAGGATTGCCCTGATGAGAAAGTTTGTTCTGTAAATAAGCTTATGCTTAAAGTAAGAGATGCCAACTTATCGGTTTACCGAAACAATACCCTTGCCGATTTAATTAACTGAAGCTACCTGCATCAAATTACAACAATTACATTTTCTATAAAAAAGTTCTTTTATTTTTAAAAATCTACTAATTCTATAGGATAAATGTTAAATAATGCCAAGACATGGTTTTTATGCAATAATTTTGGTTTACATTTGTTTACTCTATAAAATCAATAGGATAATAAGATTAATAACAATTTGAATGATAGTTGATCAATTAGTTTTAAAGAATCAAGAATCTAAAAGCAAGTTTGAAGAAGATAAAACATCTGAAAAGCCGATTCGAAGTATAGCCAAAGCAATCAGTTGGAGGGTCATAGGAACTTTAGATACACTTTTGATTTCATATCTGTTGACTGGAGAAGTTACCATAGCGGCCTCAATCGCTTCTATAGATTTTATAACTAAAATGTTTCTTTACTTTTTTCACGAGCGATTGTGGAATAAAATAAACTGGGGTAAATAATACAGATTCATGGCTTTTACACAAGAACAAATCGAAAAGTTAAATGTTCAATTTAAAGGAATTCCACCAGGGGAGATTATTTCTTGGGCGATTAAGAATGCCAAGAATCCTGTAGTAACTACAAATTTTCGCCCTTATGAAGTAGCAATTCTGAATGCGGTAGTAGATGTGAAGAACGACATACCTGTAATTTGGTGTGATACGGGCTACAATACACCAAACACATACAAGCACGCTGAGAACCTGATCGAGCGGCTAGGCTTGAATGTTGATTTGTATGTGCCTAAACAAACATCATCTCACCGAGATTCGGTTATGGGTATTCCGAATATTGAAGACCCAAGACATGCCGAGTTTACTGAGCAAGTAAAATTAGAGCCTTTCAAAAGAGCAATGAGAGCCCATCAACCTGATGTATGGTTTACCAATCTTAGAAAAGGGCAAACGGCCCACCGAAATTCTTTGGATATTTTAAGTCTAAGCAAAGACGGGGTTTTAAAA
>CALHCJ010000015.1 GCA_937936275.1 uncultured Flavobacteriaceae bacterium | reverse complement strand
CTTAACAATTTCTATGTCTTTGTTTCTAATACGCCATTTGCAACTGGTGCAAGTCTTGATGATTTAATCAATGATACAACAGTATTTGAATACTTCTTCACTGGTGAAGCTGGCTTAGAAGAAACCATAACACTCAATACTGAAGGTAGGTATCTTAGAATACAACGCTCTGGTAGTGGTATACTACACATGGCAGAGGTAGAGGTAATGGGTTGTCTAGCTGATATTGACCCAACAGGCCTTAGAGCAGAGTTACCCATTAGTTCGTCAATGACATTAAGTCCAGTACCTACCAGTACCATCTTGAATATCAATTACCACTTCGCCAATGAGTCTGATAGCCCGATAGAACTTGATATTCTAGACAATATCGGCAGACAAGTACAACGTAGAACGTTTACCACTGATACTTTTAACGGACAAGTAAACATATCTCAATTACCCGCTGGTGTGTACTTACTAAGACTTCAAAAGGAAGACGAAATTATTGTCAAACGCTTTACCGTAAATAGATAAAACTGATACCATAGTACATCAACTAAAAAAACCTCCAACAGTATTGTTAGAGGTTTTTAGTTTAGGGCTGTTGGTATTAGAATCAAACAGCTTCGAGTATAGATTGGTTGATGAATAAACTCCTATCCTTTAGAAATATCTCCTGAACCAGATGCTTTTGTATCTACTTTGTCAGGGTTACCTCGGTAACTAATATCTCCTGAACCAGAAACTCTTGCTTTCAACATTTTATTGGCGGTAACTTTAATGTCAGCAGAACCTGAAACAGTTGCATTAACATTATCTGCTTCCAAATCATATGCCTTTATATCACCAGAGCCTGAAATAGTAGCTTCAAAATCAGTGGTTCTTCCGCTTAAATTTATATCTCCAGAACCTGACATAGCAGCATCAATTGAATTTGCTTCGATATCTAGGGTAATATCTCCTGAACCAGACATGGCAGTTTTAAAATTATCTGTTTTGATCGTCGTTTTTCCTACGATGTCTCCCGAACCAGATAGTGCGATTGAATTAACACTTTCTACAGGTACAGTAATTTTAATTCCATCATCCCAAGAGGACGGTTTTAAATTGTATCCTTTTTCTACCTTTATCGTCAGTTTTCCATTTTTTACTTCTGTTTTGATATATTCAAGTAAATTTGATTCTCCTTCTAGTGTAATTTCTCCTTCTTTCCCAGATACTAAATCTACATCGAACCAACCAGATAATCCAACAGCATCGTACTCTCCAACGCTTCGTTCTATGGTTACTACGTTTCCGTTTCCTTTAACTTTTTTGCCCCATTGTGCAGAACAAGACGCTGTAAATAATACGACTAAACTTAGGCTCAATAATTTTTTCATGATATTGTTTTTTTTAAATGATTTGTTGATTAATGAATTAATTTTTATAAAATGTTACTCCTCCGTAATCACTAGATATGTCCACAGAGTTTCCACTGTTTGCAGAACCATAAAAACCTTTATAGTACTTACTTGTATTCTTCACTTCGCTTATATTCATTTGAAAATCATCCTTGCCGCTGACACCTGCATAAGAAGTTTTGATTTCAAAATTGAAATGGTATGCAGAATTATAACCAATTTTGACTCCAGTATAATCACTTCGTATCTGTAAGTTTCCTGCATCTGATGCCATTTCATTTATGCGAACAGATCCATAATCGGCAGTAACATCCACATTGCCGTGTACAGTACCTAATTTAACGGTTATATAATCTCCGGTACCTTGAACGTTTCTTACTTCTCCTATTTCAATTTTACCGTAATCACTATTATAGTCTAAATTGCCCATTTTCTCGATTGTTGAATTGGTGTAGTCAGCTTTAATGATTAAATCACCTGCTTCGCTTACGCTAAACCCTGAATAATCTGCATTAATGGTTCCACTTTCCATAAAATCAATGGTTGATTTCGATGTATAATCAAAATTCAATTGATTATTTCTACCTCTTAGTTCACCAATTTCTAATCGACCATAATCACAGTTGATTTTTGCATGACCATCAATACGATCTAGAACAATACTTCCATAATCATTATTCAAGTTTACACTATTTTTTATAGGGAGTTTTATCACATAGTTAATTTGCATATTAACATTATTGTTTTTACCCCAATTCCACCCCCAACTATTTTTGTTTTCATTAAACCGAGTTTTTGCAGAAACCATACTGCTACTGGCATCAAAATCAACTGAGATTTCGTCTAGTTTTTTTTGAACTTTCTCCTCGTTATTGCCATTGGTTTTAACGTGTACCTCAATCACTATTCGATTTTCATTCCAAGAAGTCAATGTCAGATTTCCATAGCTATTGCTTACCTTAAGAAGAGCATCTTTGTTTACGGTATATTCCTTTTTAATTATTTTTTCTTTGGTGTATTTACCCCTTGGTTTACCATTACCAGCGGAGAGCAACATTGGAAGCACCACAAGTACCATTAGGGGAAATTTAGATAGTATAGTTTTCATCATTATAATTTTTTAAGTTTTTTATATTTTCTACTTGGTGCAGTACATCTTGTAAAAGATCTATTCGTGTTTGAAAGTTGTTAATCATAGCACTCAATATTAATTTACTATTGCCTCCATTTAAAAGATCTTGTTCCAACATTTTGTAATTGGTTTCCAATCGTTGTAACTGAATCATCGTGTCATCAATTATTTTTTTAGTCTCTGGAGTACTTTCTTTTTCCAATTGTTTTACTTGTTCTTCAATCAAACTGGCGAAATAAAATTCAGTTTGTGATACTTCAGGCGCAATTTCAGCAACCTGCTGATCGATTGAAGGTGAAGTATTAAAAAGACTAATGCCAACTCCCAGTAAAATAACTACTGATGCTGCGATAGAGAGCGGTCTCCACCAAGAGGCCTTTCTCTTCTGTACTGAAACAACCCTTTTGGAAGCTTCCAATTTTTCTAGGAATCTTTTTTGATGGCCTTCTTGAGGTTCCTCCATATTAAAAGTTCCTTGAAGATTATCAAACAGTTTATTTATAGTATCATTTTCCATTAGTAAGCCATGGTTAATTTGTTTCTTAAACTTTCTTTTGCCCTTGAGATTGTTGTTCTGCAATTGGCATAGCTGATATCCATTATCTTGCTTATTTCTTCATAATCGTACCCTTCTATTAAATGTAAGGTCAAAGAAACTCTGTAATTGTCTTTCAACAGGTTCATGGTCTCCATCACTTTTTGAGCCTTCAATTCCGTGATCGCATGATCCGAAACAACTCCGTCATTATCTTCGACCTTATAGATTATATCATCCAGATCAACTTCGTTCTTTTTTTGTTGTTTTCTGTAATGATAGATACTGTTGTTTATTACAATGCGCTTCAACCAAGCTCCGAAGGTTACCTCTCTTTTAAATGTATGTAGTTTCGTAAACGCGTTTAGAAACGATTCTTGCATCACATCCTCAGCTTCTGCACTGTTTTTTACAATTCGCACCGATGTATTATACATAGCTTTGTAATAGCGATTGTAAATTTCTAGTTGCGCACTTTGTTTTCCTTGTAAACACAATTGTACTAAAACGTCAGTATTTTCTTTTTTGTGGCTCAAAAAATGAATGGTTTGTTATAAAGATGGATGATTTTGTGGATTGTTACAGTTACTTTAAAAAAACCTCTGTAGTTTATCGAAGATTTTGGTATTTAGTCCAATATACAATTTATAACAACCGGAATTTAACCCTAAGAAGTAACTTTGATTATTCCCCCTTCATTTTGTTAGCATAAGTAGTCTTTACTAGAAATTAAGAGCTATTTCTGATATCAGGATGATTTTTTTTTGAGTTATAAATTTTTAGTATCGCTGCCTCGATTCTTTCCATTTATCTATTTTTTTGAATTGACAAAACTATGCATGTCCACGTTTAATAATTTATAAAACTTCTAAAAGGAGAGCAAGCTAGTTTAAAATGACCAATCGATTACCCATAATTTTGAATGTAATTATTTTATCCTTTTTTCTTTTATTCAGTATAAGTTTTTACTCTCAGACTTCCGTTACCGGCGTTAGCTTAGATATTGCAACAGCGACAATTACCGAAGGCAGCACACAACAATTAACAGCAACGGTATTACCATTAGAAGCAACCGATCAGAGTGTTGTATGGAGTTCAGATTATGAGACCGTGGCTACGGT
>CALHCJ010000014.1 GCA_937936275.1 uncultured Flavobacteriaceae bacterium | reverse complement strand
GTGCCTGGAGATGCATATATGTGTGTAATGTCTCCCGTGACATTAGTGTCTGTATTGGTATCACCCCAATCCACTGTATAATTATAATTGGTATATGCAGAATTTGTAGGAATTGTAACCTCATTGTTAGCAGGAGACTGTGTGCTAGTATTGTTAGTATTCCAAATCGAGGTAAATGATTGTGAAAAAGTGCTCACACTAACAAATAGTGCAATAAGAAGGTATAGCTTTTTAGTCATGGTTGGGACGTAGGTTAATAAAACATGAGATATGATAACGTCGATGAACTGCACAGATTGCCTTAAAAAGGTACCATTCTAACGAGTGAACCCTCTTTTGTTGGACTTTAACGACGTTTCGAACTAAATACTCGCTCTGTACTCGGAGGGAGTTTGCCCTGAATACTTTTTGAAAACTCGGTTAAATGAGGTTTTACTTTTAAAGCCTGAATCGAAGGCAATGGCTATTATCTTTGCTGTTGCGTACTTCTTATCCTTCATTAATTTTTGCGCTTCAAGAACACGATAAGAATTTATAAGGTTATAAAAATTCTGTTCGAACCCGTAATGCAAAACTTCAGAGAAATGATGGCTGCTAATACCTATGCTCGCTGCGAAATCAGACTGACTTAAATCTGGGTTTAGAAAAGGTTTTTCTTCGTTTATGTAAGCGAGTATCTTCTTTTTGAAGGCCTCTCTTTTTTCTGGTGTTAAAGAAGAATTTTTATAAGGTTTTAAATCGGTTTCTTTGGGTGAACCAATAATTTCGGACGGCTCTTTTAAAGAATCATTTTCTTCTTTGGATATTTCTCGTTTTAGATTTAGATATTGAGACTGAAGCTTTGCTTGTGCTAACTCTATGTTCTTTTTTCGTCGGATATAAATAAATAGTAATATGGTAAGAAGAGCGACCAGAGCTGTACCCCATATAATCATTACTTTTCCTTTGCTCGATACAGCCAAAAGTGCTTCTTTGTTTTCAACTATAGCTTCATTTTTGGTGGTAATATCTTTTTTTAAATCAGCGGTCGAGGCGTCTTGTTTATCTTTTAAAAATTTATCTCTTAGAAGTGAATATTCTTTTTGCGCAGCATAAGAAGCTTTGTAATCATTTTTCTCCTCATATAGTTTTGCAAGATACTCTTGACAATACATTTCAATTTCAAAAAGTTCTTTTTCCTGTGCTAAAACTATAGCTTCTTTGAGATACTTTAAAGCTATATCAAAATCTTTTATATGGTAGTTTGCAATACCGAGATTGAGTAGCAAGGAGCCCCTATTTTTTGTAGGTCTTTTTGGAGAAGAAAATTTTAATGCTTTTTCTCCGATTTCAAGAGCTTTGTCATATTCTTTTAAATTTACATACGCATCAATCATATTATTGAAAGAAGCTGCGATAGCCACTTCGTTCTGCATAAGCTGACCCAACGCATTTGCTTGCTTAGCATAAGCCAAGGTTTCTTTATAGTTTGAGATCTCGGCGAAGTTATTGGCAAGCCCAATAAGTGCTGCGGCTTTAATATGGTCAGAATTTTCAGTACTATCAGCCACTACTAGCACCTCATTCATGGTTGCTATCGCTTTGTCATAAGAACCGATGTTGTTGTATGTATTACCCATATTTACAAGTACAACAGTCTTCGCTCTATAATCTTCTGGAATCAACTTACATTGCTTTAATGCTGAATGATATAATTCGATCGCTTTTAGACGTTCATTTCGATTGTTATGAAATACCGCCTGATTAACAAGTGCAAGAACATGCATCTTTGTAAGGTTATATTTTTTCGCTATTTGTAGCAACGAATCACTATAGTCTTTATGCAGTTGGTAATCACCGTTGCCATAATGCTTTTGTAATGCTTCTAAATAGGACGCTGCCTGCGCATCTGCAGAGCGATCTCCTTCTGCTATAGAGCTCTCTTGCGATGAGACAAAATTAATGGATAGAAAAAGGACGAAGAGGTAACGTAGTGGTATGGTCATTTTTTCGGACGGGAATTAAGTAAAAATATAAAATCAATCGCTTCAATACAAAGGTCGATTGTTCTTCGTTATTCTATTTCCCTATAAACCGTGAAAATCTGATTTGTAAATTAGGGTTGACTTACTCGAATTTCTTTTCTTCAAACAATAACCAAAGCTGTGGGTCAAGTACTACTTCATCGGGTCTTGAGTCAACTTTAATTTTAAATGTATGGCTAGCCTTGTCAATCTGAAGAGGTTTTACAGTATCTTTTCCTTGGTTACGAATTGCGATTTCTAGTGGAAAACTAAAAAGGCGATGACTCTGTAGTTGATCAAGTTTTATAATAACCTTGCCTTTTTTGTACGTCCAATTCCATTTGATTTCGGGATAGCCCTTTGTGAAAATCCATTGTTGGAAGAATTCATCTAGATTTTCACCTGACACCTCTTCCATACTCTTTTGAAAATCAATAGTCATAGCATTTGAATTTCGATACTTGGCATAATATGCTCTGATACCTTTCCAGAAAGTTTCATCCCCTAATTTGCGACGCAACATATTAAGTACCCAACCTCCTTTTTGATAGGTATTTGTACTTAAGACTTTCATAGGGTCTTTAATTGTTGGATCAACTATAGAAGATGGATTCTTTTTATAATAATCAATAATCTGTTTTCTATCGAGAATCAATTCTTCTTTACGTTTGTCATCACCATAAACATTTTCTTGATATAAAATGGCGAAGTAGGTAGCGAAGCCTTCACTGAGCCAAACATGATTCCAATCATTTTCAGATGCAGAATTGCCAAACCATTGGTGAGCGATTTCGTGAGCAATTAGACCTTCCACCTCATTTTTTCCAGTGACTGAATTTTCGAAATACGCAATGGTACCGGCATTCTCTAATCCTCCCCATTGCGTCTTCGCCTGCATGTTGGCCAGTTTGGTATATGAATACGGACCTATATTATCAATGAAGTATTTAAGAACATTGACCGATACTCCGTAGTCTGAAAAACCATCTAAACGATTCTCGGGATAAACCCAAGCGGAAACAGGAATATTATCTACCTCTTCTAATAATCTGCTAGCAAACTTTGTGACACCAATAGTTACAACTTTCATGGCAACGGGGGCTGGCTCTTTATAAATGGTAAGTTTAAAACCATTATCTAAATTACTTTCTTCTATTTTTTCTCCTGTAGCAACCACATCGTAGTGTTCAGGTGCTGTAATATGAAATTCAATACTTGCTTTGTCAGAGGGGTGATCAACAGATGGTAACCAATGTCTAGCGAGGTTGGGCCAGTTGTCACCGAAGAATGAGCGTTGGCCAAATTTAGTGGTATCTATTACCAAACCACGTTCTGGAATGCCTTCGTACTTTATATTATAGATTCTATTCTTTTTTTCATTAGCGGAAGGCTTAATTTTTATTTTGTTGTTTTCATAAACATAGTCTGCTTTCACACTATCTTCAAGAACTGCGGTAATGTCCATTCCAAAGGTTTCAGACTTTGCGATAAGGTCCAACGAAAATTTGTTTACTTCGGTATTAAAATTAATGAGGATTTCTGCTTCTCCCTCGATACGATTCGTCGAATCATTTAAACTAAGATTGAAAATGTATCCTTGCACATCGGCTGATGAATTTCGTAGATAAGTGTCTTGGGCATTTGAATGGTACGTAGATAAAAGACAAACAACTAAAATAAAATGATAAAGGATAATTTTTGTCATGAGAATCAGTTCTTTTTCAAGACGAATATAACCTAAAAGTCTGAATCGATTTTTGTCATCTTGTCTCGTATTTCATTCAAACATAAATTACCCAAACTTCCTTCGTGAGAGTGTTTGATATCACGTTTGGGTTCAAAGGTCCCATTTTTGATTTCCTGTCCCATTTTTTTGTAAGCGTCTCTAAAAGGCATACCATTTTGAACAAGTTCGTTCAAAGTGTCTACACTAAATAAGTAATCATATTTGGAGTCTTCAATAATATTCTCTTTAATACGAATTTCACTCAGACTAAAAGTCAGTATGTCGAGACATGCTTTCATCTCTTGAATTGCTGGTACAATTATCTCCTTCACTAATTGTAAATCTCGATGGTAACCGCTAGGAAGATTATTTATAACTAAAGTCAATTGATTCGGAATCGATTGTAGTTTATTACATTTTCCTCGCACGAGTTCAAAAACATCAGGATTCTTTTTATGTGGCATAATACTAGAACCAGTTGTTAATTCATCTGGAAAAGAGATAAAATCAAAATTTTGACTCATATACAAACAGATATCCATGGCCAGCTTAGAAAGCGTAGCTGCGATATTGGCCATGCCAAAAGCAGTTGCTTTTTCGACTTTGCCACGTCCCATTTGCGCGGCTACTACATTGTACTTCATGGTTTCAAAGCCCATTTCTTCTGTTGTAAACGTTCGATCGATAGGAAAAGAACTACCGTATCCTGCGGCACTACCTAAAGGGTTTTGATCAGCCACTTTATAGGCGGCATCAATGAAATACAAGTCATCAATTAAACTTTCAGCATATGCTGAAAACCATAACCCAAATGAGGAAGGCATGGCTATTTGAAGGTGGGTATACCCTGGTAGTAGTACCCTTTTATATTTATCTGCTAAATTCAATAATAAATTGAATAAGGTTTTGGTTTGTAATTTTATTTCTGAGAGTTCCTCTTTTAAATACAGATGCATAGCTACTAGAACCTGATCGTTTCTAGATCGTGCCGTGTGGATTTTCTTGCCAGTATCTCCCAATTTTTCTGTGAGAAGAAATTCGATTTTCGAATGCATATCCTCAAAAGATTCTTCAATGGTAAAATTTCCTTCTTCAATCGACTTTCCTATTTCATCAAGCTCTTTTACCAAAGCATCGGTTTCATCCGAAGAAAGCAGGTCAATTTTACCCAGCATCTTTGCATGCGCTTTAGATGCAATTACGTCGTATTTGGCTAAGTGTAAATCTAACACTCTATCATTTCCTACTGTAAAGTGGTCTATTTTTTTATTTGTATTGAATCCTTTATCCCAGAGTTTCATATAATAGTATTAAGTAAGTAGTAATAAGTACAAAGTATAACTATTGTGTAATTGTCTTTATTCTTTTGTTTTTTCTCTTATTTCTTTTTTCAGAAACCCCTCCAATATTTTTATATATAAATCAATACCTTCTTCAATTTCTCGCAGGTAAATATACTCATCTGCAGAATGAGAGCGTGTACTATCTCCAGGTCCTAATTTAAGTGATTGGCAGCTCAAGGCCGCTTGGTCAGATAGGGTAGGAGAACCGTAGGTCTGCCTACCTAAAGCAATTCCTGATTTTACAAGCGGATGATCAATATCAATTTTTGATGAATTTAATTTCAATCCACGTTCCTGTACTTCACAGGGGGCTTTCGATTTTAACAAGTCAGCAATCTCTTGATTTGAATAAGCATCGTTCACCCGTACATCAATTACCAAATCTACTTGAGAAGGAACCACATTATGTTGACTTCCCGCATTGATTTGAGTGACCGTCATTTTAACATCTCCCAAGGCTTCAGAGCTTTTCTCGAATTTGTAGTTTTTAAACCAATCAAGCACCTCAATGGTATTGTAAATGGAGTTATTGTCATTATGATGCGCAGCATGCGAGGGAGTACCTTTAACCACAGCATCGAATACGATCAGTCCTTTTTCGGCAATTGCCAAATCCATCAAGGTAGGTTCGCCGACAATCGCCAAGTCGATTTCGGGAAGACTTGAAAGCAAACCTCTCAAACTATTTTCGCCAGCATTTTCTTCTTCCATAGAAGCGACCATCAAAAGATTATGAGTTAGTTCTTCGGATGCATAAAAATGTACGAAAGTAGCTAGTAAAGAAACCAAACACCCGCCTGCATCGTTACTACCCAATCCGTATAATTTTCCATCCTCAATATGCGGATGAAAAGGATCTTTCGTATACGCCTGATTTGGTTTTACGGTGTCATGATGCGAGTTCAACAGCAATGTTGGTTTAGAATCATCCCAAAATTTATTCTTGGCAAACACATTATTATAAATCCGTTCAAAAGGAATGTCAAAAGATTTAAACCATTCTCCAATCACATCAGCCGTTTTATCTTCTTCTCCAGAAAAAGATTGAATTGAAATCAATAGTTTTAATAAATCTATCGCCTTTTTAGTAAGTTGTTGTTGTGTCATTTTATAAGGTAATCGTCGTAAAAAGTTCATTTTCCGTATCTAACATCGCAGCATGACCAATACATACTTTACTTACGTTTTTATGTAGCGCATGAAAACAATTTTCTAGTTTTGGAAGCATACCATCTACGATAATTCTATTATCGAGAAGCTCTTGATATTTTTGAGAATCAATATTTCGTATAACAGAATTTTCGTCGTTAATGTTCATCAGCACCCCTTTCTTTTCAAAACAGTAGTACAATGTTGTATCGTACATTTCGCTCATTCCAATAGCCAGCTCAGAGGCAATGGTATCTGCATTTGTGTTTAATAGTTGTCCTTTTCCATTATGCGTTATTGCACAGAAGACCGGAGTTAGCTTTGCTTCTAATAATTTTGAAATCATCTGGCTATTTACACCATCAACATCTCCGGCAAAACCATAGTCGATTTCTTTTACATGGCGTTTATGCGCTTGAATAGTATTACCGTCAGCACCACTTAAGCCGATGGCGTTGCAATTCTTAGCTTGAAGTGCTGCGATAATATTTTTGTTAATCAATCCTGCATATACCATTGTAATTACCTCTAGTGTTTCGGCATCGGTAATCCTTCTGCCACCTACTATTTCAGATTCTATTCCAAGTTTGGTCGCCAATTGAGTTGCTAATTTTCCGCCTCCGTGTACGAGTATCTGATATCCATCAAGACTTGAGAAAAGAGCTAAAAACTTAGAAAGTTCTGCTTTATTTTCGATGATATTACCTCCGATTTTTATTATAGATAATTTTTGTTTCACTACTTTAAATTTTTAGATCCCCTCCTTTTTCAAGAAAGGGAATGAATCCGCCTTCCGGCAGAGAAAGAGGTGGTTGAAAGCCCAAGTATTGGTTTTGTTCCCTTGCTCTTGCTTTGATAGCCAAGGCTTGCGTTTTCAAACCCCTCCGATTTTTACAATAAAGTGAAAACCATCTCCCCTCTTCTGAGGCGAGGAGCCTTGACTTTTTAGTTTATTTCATTTAGTATCTTTTTCAAAACAACCTGTGCGGCGTAAGTGCGATTATTTGCTTGCTCAATTACTAAGGATTGATTTCCGTCAAGAACCGCATCTTCAACCACTACATTTCGCCGAACGGGTAAACAATGCATGAATTTTGCGTTTCCAAGCTTTTCTTGAGTCATCATCCAATTGGTATCTTGAGATAAAATTTTACCGTACTCCTTATAACTGCTCCAGTTTTTCACATATACGAAATCAGCATTTTCACATGCTTTTATCTGGTCGTATTCGATGTGAATATTTTTAGTAATTGCCGCATCTAACTCATAACCTTCAGGATGCGTAATTACAACATCAGCATCTTGCAAATGTATCATTTCAACGAATGAATTAGCGACAGCATGTGGCAAGGCCCTTGGATGTGGCGCCCAAGAGAGTACCACTTTGGGTCTTTCTTTAGTATGCTGCTCGTCTAGAGTAATCGCGTCAGCAAGTGCTTGTAGCGGGTGACCAACCGAACTTTCCATATTCACAATGGGAATCGATGCATATTCAACAAATCCATTTAAAACTACTTCGGCTTCGTCTGCTTCTTTATCCCTGAGACCGGCAAAGGCACGAATGGCTACAATATCACAGAATTGAGAAACTACTTTTGCTGCCTCTTTGATGTGTTCTGATTTTCCTTCATTCATAATAACTCCATCCCCGAATTCTAGCTGCCAACCTTCACTACCGAAGTTCATTACCATGACTTCCATACCTAGGTTCATTGCAGCTTTTTGGGTGCTGAGTCGCGTTCTTAAACTATTATTAAAAAATAGTAAACAAATGGTTTTACCCTGACCTAGCGATGTATATTCTCTAGGATTTTCTTTTAATTTTTTCGCTTCAGACACCCAATCCTTGAGAGAGTCAATGTCTTTTATCGATAGGTAATTCATGGTACGCTAATTTTGGTATGATTAGATATGCCGCTAAGAGCCTCAATAATAAAATTATCTTTTAAGCCATTTACAATCCAGGTTTCTATAGCTGCGTTTTGAGCAATGGTGGCTGCTTCGATTTTCGATTGCATACCTCCTGTACCGTGAGATGATTTCTCAAGACTTATTTCTTTCTTCAAATTATTGATGTCCGAAACATGTGCAATGGTTACTAAATTCTCATTTTCTATAGACGTTTTTGTATAAATACCGTCAGTATTGGTTGCAATTAAAAGTAGATCTACTTGCAATAACGCGCCGGTTAAAGCAGCTAGTTTATCATTGTCACCGAACTGAATTTCATCTGTAGAAACGGTATCATTTTCATTGATAATAGGTATAAAATTGTTAGTAACTAAAATATTAATTGTATTCCTAATATTTTCTTTAGATTCCGACTTTTCAAAGTCGGAATAAGACAATAAACACTGTGCCGTGAACAAACCTAACTCTCTAAAATTTTCTTGAAATATTCGCATTAGATGTGGTTGTCCAATGGCAGCTAAGGCTTGTTTAACATTGATTTCTTCTCCGTTATGTTCCAATTTTACAAATTGCTTAGCGGCAGCAATTGCCCCTGAACTCACAATTATAAATTCATAATCATCTTTTAGTCTAGCTATTTGTCGCCCAATATCTTCAATTTTTCCTCGGGAGATTTGGTCTGTTTCTTTAGTTAAGGTATTGGAACCAATTTTCAATAAGATTCTTTTTTTAGCCATAATTATCTCAATTGACCGTTTCCTTTAATGAACCATTTATTGGTGACCAAATGTTGTAAACCTATAGGTCCTCTTTGGTGTAATTTATCTGTGCTTATTGCTAATTCACCTCCCAATCCGAATTGACCGCCATCGGTAAAACGTGTAGATGCGTTGTGATATACCGCCGCTGAATCTACAGAATTCATAAACACGTTAGCGGTATCTGTATTCGCTGATATTATCGATGCAGAATGGCCACCGCCATACCTATTGATTTTAGCAATGGCATCTTGAAGATCGGCCGCTTGGCCTATAGCAATTTTATAGTCAAGAAATTCTTCATACCAAATACTTTCATTAGTAATAGGAAGTGTTCCTTCTAGGCTTGACAGTGCATCATCTGCAAGAATCTCTACCTTACTCTTTTGTAATTCTTGAATGAGGTGTTTTAAGAATTGATGTTTACGAACTAAATCTGAAGCTACCAAAACTTTATCTAAGGCATTACAAGCAGATATTTTTGTGGTCTTTGCATTTATAATAATATCCAAAGCCATTTGCAAATCTGCTTCTGAGTCTATATAAATAAAGTTATTTCCGCGACCGCTTACAATTACAGGACAGGTGGCATGTTGTTTAACAAAAGCAATTAATTGTTCACCGCCTCTTGGAACAATCAAATCTATTTTTTGTGTTGGTTTTTCAAGAAAACGTTGTGTTTCGTTTCTATCAAACTGAAGGTAATTTATCCAGTTCGTATCACAATTATTTTCTCTTAGGGCTTGATGCCATAGCTCGACCAAAACCAGATTACTATTTAGGGATTCTTTTCCACCCTTCAATAAAATTTTATTGCCAGATTTGAAAGCGATGCCAGCAGCCTCGATAGTTACATCAGGTCTAGATTCGTAGATAATAAGAATGGTGCCAAATGGAGCTGTTTTATTACTAATTTGCATTCCATTTTCATGGGTAGTTCCAAAACGTTCAATACCTAAAGGGTCTGGTTCAGAGGATAATTGTACTAGAGATAAAACCATGTCATCAATTTTGCTTTGATCCACTTTTAGTCTATCTCGCATTGAAATGTCATCTCCTGAATAGCTGTCCAAATCCGTTCGATTGGCAGCAAGAATTGCTGCTTGACTTTCTCTCACATGTTTAGCCATTGCAGTCAATACTGCATTTCGTTGTGTTATATCAAGTTGCTTACTCACTTTAATTCAGCTTTAAGGGCGTTAAAAAAAAGATCAATATCTTCTTTAGTAATGTTAAGGGCTGGTAAAAATCGAAGCACATGCTTATCTTTTGCACCACCGGTAAAAATATGTTGATCGTATATAAGTCTTTTACGTAATTCGGCGACTTCAAAATCAAATTCTAATCCTAGCATCAAACCTCTACCTTTTACTCTTTTTACCTGTGAAATTTCGCCCGCCTTTTTAGTAAAATAAATACCTAACTGCGACGCGTTCTTAATGAGGTCCTCTTTTTCTAAAACCTCAAGTACGGCAGTTGTCGCAGTGCAAGCTAGATGATTGCCACCAAAGGTGGTTCCTAAAAGTCCGTAAGATGCTTTAATGTCTTTATGAATCAGAATTCCCCCAACTGGGAAGCCATTGCCCATTCCTTTTGCTACGCTAATAATATCAGGTCGTATACTTCGGCTCCGCTCAGTATCCGAGCTTGCATTGAGCGTAGTCGAAATGTGATGTTGGAATCCAAAAAATTTACCACTTCTTCCAAAACCTGATTGTACTTCATCTGCAATTAAGACCACCTTGTGCTTTTTACATAGTACTTCTATCTGTTGATAGAATTCGCTAGTTGGTTCATCTAATCCTCCGACACCTTGAATTGCTTCTAAGATAACACCACAGACATCTTCTTTTGCTATTTCCTTTTCAAAAAGATCAATGGCGTTCAAAGGTAAAATAGTAACTTTTTGCTGTTTGTTTAAGGGGGCGTTGATCTTTTCATTATCGGTAGCTGCAACGGCGGCGGAAGTTCTACCATGAAATCCGTTTTTAAAGGCAATTATTCGGGTTTTACCAGTATGAAAAGATGCCATTTTTAGCGCATTTTCATTGGCTTCAGCTCCTGAATTGCATAAGAACAAATTGTAATCCTCACAGTCTGAAAGTTGTCCTAATTTGGTTGCTAATTCTACTTGTAGCGGATTCTGAACTGCATTACTGTAGAATCCAATTTTATTCAACTGGTCTTTAAGTCGCTTTACATAATGTGGATGTGAGTGTCCGATGGAGATTACTGCATGACCTCCGTAAAAGTCAAGATATTCTTGACCTTTGTTATCTGTTACAACAATCCCTTTAGCAGAAACTGGAGTCACATCGTAAAGCGGATATACATCAAATAAGTTCATGTGATTGTCTTTATTTGTTTGCTAAAGTTGTCCTTCCTTTATTTTACTAATCTTTTCAAAAGATGCAACTATGCCTTGAATGAGTGAGGAACTTAACCCTTGATGTTCCATTTCGTTTAAGCCTTGAATTGTACATCCTTTAGGAGTAGTTACCTTATCTATTTCTGCCTCTGGATGACTGCCTGAATGGATTAATAGTCCCGCAGCCCCATTACACGTATGCATCGCTAATTCTTGTGCTTCTGTAGCGTCAAAACCTAATTGTATTGCTCCTTGAGTCGTTGCACGAATCAAACGCATCCAAAAGGCAACGCCACTCGCGCAAATAACTGTAGCTGCTTGCATTTGCTCTTCAGGAATTTCTAGGGAATGCCCCATTTTGTTGAAAATGGCTTTTGCCAAATCAATCCGATTCTTACCAACTTCATTAGCACAAATACAAGTCATCGATTTGCCAACCGAAATTGCTGTATTGGGCATACTACGGATAATGTGTTTGTCAGCACCTATAACTCCCTCGATTTTAGCGATGCTAAAACCTGTTATTGTAGAAATAATGACGTGTTTTTTGGTGAGTACATCTTTGATGTTCTCAAGAATGGCCTCTAATTGGCTAGGTTGAACAGCGAATACCAAAATTTCTGATTTTTTAACCGCTTCTCTATTATCAGAAGTAATAATGACATTTCCATACTTTTCGAAATTGTAAATTTCATTTGTGTTTCTTTTTGTGAGGTACAAATGGTTTTTACCCTTAGCGTTTAAAATTCCCTTTGCTATGGATAAACCCAAATTTCCGGCCCCTATGATGGCTATTTTCATGTTGTTTGTTTTTACAGAACGCTATTTGCTTTGCGCTTTTCTAATCTTACTTAATAAACTCCTGCTTTCAAGCGTAACCCTTTACTTTCTTCAAATCCGAACATCAAATTCATATTCTTAACTGCTTGACCTGATGCTCCCTTTAAGAGGTTGTCGATGGCTGATGTGATGAGTAATGTACCCTCATGTTTATGTAAATGAATGTGGCATTGATTAGTATTCACTACTTGTTTAAGATAGATGGGCTCATTAGTAATTTGCGTGAATTCAGCATCTTTATAAAAATCTTTGTACAATTGAATGGCTTCAGCTTCGTTGCCTTCAAAGTAAGTGTATGCGGTTGCTAAAATTCCTCTTGTGAAATTCCCTCGGTTGGGAAGAAAGAATAGTTTTCCTACATTTTCTTGGAATGACTTTAGGCTTTCATCGATTTCATCCAAATGCTGATGTGTAAATGGTTTATACCAACTCACATTATTGTTTCTCCAACTAAAGTGAGTTGTACTAGAAGGACTGATACCTGCACCTGTGCTACCCGTTACTGCATTGATGTGTACAGCGCCATTTAATAAACCTGCTTTCGCCAACGGAAGCAAACCGAGTTGAATGGCCGTTGCAAAACAACCTGGATTTGCAATGTAATTTGCTTCTTTAATTTGAGGTTTGCGTAGTTCTGGCAATCCGTAGATAAACTTTTTATGGTCTAAAATGGCATCTTTAGAAAGACGAAAATCATTGCTTAAATCAATAATTTTGGTGCTTTTCGAAAAGTGATTTTCCTTTAAGAATCTGGTGGAATTCCCATGCCCTAAACATAAAAACACTACATCCACCTTTAGATTAACACTGCCTGTAAAGTTTAAATCTGTTGTTCCCAATAAATCAGGATGCGCTGAAGACACCGGTTTTCCCGCTCGCGTCGTACTGAAAACAAAATCAATTTCTACCTTTGAGTGATATAATAAAATTCGAATCAATTCACCTCCAGTATATCCTGAACCCCCAATAATGCCTGCTTTAATCATTATTCACGTGGTTATAGATTTTACCTGAATTCGATAGTATTTTAATAAAGCCTTTGGCATCATCAGCGGACCATCCTTTATTTACTTCGCCGTAACTACCAAAGGCATCAGTCATCAAATCATGTTTTGATGAAATTCCGTGCAATCGAAATTGAAAAGGATAAAGCCCCACAAAAACATCACCAGAAACTGTTTTTTGCGTATCGGTTAAGAAGGTTTCAATGTTTCGCATTACCGCATCTAAATAGTTGCCTTCGTGTAATAACATACCATAAAAATTGCCTTGCTGCTCTTTTTGATATTGTTGCCATTTTGTAAGCGTATGCTTCTCTAATAAATGATGCGCCTTAATAATGATCAAAGATGCTGGTGCTTCGAAACCAACTCTTCCTTTAGTACCAATAATAGTGTCGCCGACATGAATGTCTCTTCCAATTGCATATTTAGAGGCCATTGCTTCTAATTTTTCAATATTGGCTACAGGATTGTTTTTTACGCCGTTAATAGCCACTAATTCTCCTTTTTCAAAGGTTAGTTTTACCTCTGAAGGACTTTTTTCTTGCAACTGACTTGGATAAGCGGAATCAGGTAATGGCTTTTCTGAAGTCAAGGTTTCTTCTCCGCCTACTGAGGTTCCCCAAAGGCCTCTATTGATAGAGTATTTCGCTTTTTCCCAAGGGTAGTCAACGCCGTTTTCTTTGAGATAGACTATCTCTTCTTCTCGCGCTAATTTGTTATCTCTTATGGGAGTAATGATTTCAATTTCGGGAGCGATAATTTGAAAGATCATGTCAAAACGGACTTGATCGTTACCTGCTCCTGTGCTTCCATGGGCGATAAATTTCGCACCTACCTTTTTGGCATAGTTTACAATTTCGATAGCCTGAACAATGCGTTCCGCACTTACCGATAAGGGATAGGTGTTGTTTTTCAGAACATTTCCGAAGATGAGGTACTTGACCACTTTATCGTAAAATATTTGTACCGCATCAATCGAGGTGTGCGATGTTGCTCCTAGTTGAATTGCTTTCTCTTCAATACTTTTTATTTCTTCGGATGAAAATCCGCCAGTATTTACACTTACGGCATGTACTTCAAACCCTTTTTCTTTACTTAAATATTTTGCGCAGTAACTAGTATCTAATCCTCCGCTATATGCTAAAACTAATTTGCTCATTTCTTGTTTTTTTTGAGGAACAATTGCTCCTTAATACTCTTTAATCTTTTAAATGCTTTTCTGTTTACCTTTTTGTCTTCTTTTTTCTTTGATACTGGATCATATAGCATGCCTGTGCACAGACACATTTTCTGTTCAGTTCTAGTCAACACATCAAAGTTTTTACAAGTTTGACAGCCTTTCCAAAATTCGGGGTCATCTGTCAATTCGGAAAAAGTAACTGGCTTATATCCTAATTCGTAATTGATTTTCATTACAGGAAGTCCTGTGGTAATACCAAATATCTTAGCATCAGGAAATTTTTCTTGTGACAGTTTAAAAATAGTTGCTTTAATTTTTTTCGCTAGCCCCTGCGCTCTATAATCTGGGTGTACTATAAGCCCCGAATTGGCAACATATTTTTCATGACCCCAAAGTTCGATGTAACAGAAACCTGCAAAAGTATCTCCATCTAAAGCGATGACGGCATTGCCATTTTCTAGCTTTTTCTTGATGTATTCTGGAGTACGTTTGGCAATACCAGTACCTCGTACCTTGGCTGAATCTGCAATTGTATCGCAAATCACCTTGGCATATTTGAAATGTGATGTATTAGCAACAATAATATTCATTGCTATAAAGATTTAAAAGAGTAAAATAAAATGTGATTGTCGTTTTGCGGAAATGGACTCACCTATTTCCATGAAATGTTTAGTACCCTTACGGGCGACGACGGCGAGAAGCGAACGGACGACCAAGAACAGTGATGCTCGAAGTAGATATAATGTAGTTTTCTGCGTTCATTAGATAGTAAATGTACAAATTATCTCGAACTCACCTAATCTAGATAAGATTTTTTACAAAAACTTCATGTTTTGTTACGATATACAATCAATTCATAAATCAAGAAGGTAAAAACTGTGATATACTCAATCGCTAATAACCAAAGGTTCTCTTTAAAATCTGCTAATGAATAGGCGTAGTAACTCAAAACTATAGCCGCCGACCAAATAAACGCAAAACGATATTTTGTAAACGCCGTTAATACTACCAGAAAGATTATATACCATGGATGGACTGTCGCTGACATTAAATAATATAGCGTCAAGACCCATAGCATTGATGTTAATAGTACTGATAACTTTTCATTCTTTCTTAGAAATGTGAAAAGTAAAACAACGACAATTGTAAGAATCGGGGTTATTTTTCCATAGGTTTTAATCAATTCCCAAGGTTTGGCGTCGAATTGAATGGCAATTTGTTTGATGCCATTATATACCCCTGCGTTAAATTCAAAATTTGAAAACCAGAGACCGATGGTCTTCGAATAATTCGTAATAAATTCTGGAGAATAGAAAGGCGCGAAGAGTACAAGAGAAGTAGCTCCGACAATGGCATAAAAGAGAATAGCTTTCTTAAATTTAAAGTGTTTCAAAAAAAGAGGTAGAAACAGTAATGGAACGAGTTTTACCGAAATGGAAAATGCGTAGATGACTGCAGCCCGTTTCCATTTATGAACCGAAAGTAGATATAATGACCAGACAAAAAAGAAAAGCATCACACCTTCAAAATGCAGATTACCCGTCAGCTCAATAATAATTAGTGGATTTAAAAAATACCAAAAAATCAAATGTGGTGATTGGTTGATATTTTTTAATAGCTTTCGTCCGAAATATAAGATACCTATATCAGCTAGAATGATTGAGCCTCGCATTAAAATGATCGCACCCAGAACACTTTTTCCACCGAACACAGAAGCTAGAGCAAAAATAAACTGGTTTAAGGGTGGATAATTGCTGTAGTGCCTCGCACTCAAACTACCCATTCCATTGTATAATTCTTGAGCATTCGCGATTACTAAATTTGATTGGTTAATCAGCGTATTCGGAACGTTCAAATACGGATTCATGAAGTTCTTAACCAAATCTCCGTCCCATATAAAACGATAAAAATCTTGTGAAAGGTTTGGTTCAGCGATCAGAAAAACCAAACGAAATAGAATTCCAATAACTAGTAAAAATTTAAAATTCCATTTCTCAAATTGTACTATTTTGAAGCATATGAAGAACAGTGCTGCAAAGAGGCTTAATAGTTTTATAAAATCAGTACGCTCTAAATGATACGCAAAGGTGTAATACAAGGCTACGGTCAAGAATGCCAATGTTATAGATACTTTGTGGAGTTTCCAATATGTTAGGATTCGGTTGGGCATTGGTTAGTCAGCTTTTGCGTCTGACTAAAATAGGATATTTGTAGCAGAACTCTAAGCTCGCGAAGTAAGCGATTTAAAGAACACGTACCCAAAACCTATAAAAAGCATGAAGTGAAATGGAAATAGTCCGAAATCATTTAAAGGGATTGCACTGTACATACCAAAGAGGAAATATCCCATCAGTCCAAACTCTAAAATCATATTCGGAGAAAGCTTTTTAGCAAGATATTTATTTCCTTTCCAGCTTTCTTTCAAACTATTAATATTGAATTTTGGAGTTCGAACAAACTCACTTCGCTTACCCATATGACCTTCTAAAACTGCAATTGAGTTGTGTAATGAAAATCCTAAAGCCACGGAAAAGAAAGTAAAGAATATTCTGATATAATCTACAAAGTTATTGAAGCTACTACCTTGAATACTTTTGTAGGTAAACCAATAACAAACAAAGAGAATTATAGTGCTTAAAACAAAAAAGCTAAGTGTTGAAAATACCCAATCTAAATGAGGAAAAATAGCTTTGATGTACATCGCAGGAATACTCAATAGGGCTACCATAAATACACAGAGAAACATGGAGCTATTTAGTAAATGCATAACGCCGTGAAACTTTGTTTTAAAATTGATATTCTTAGCGGTAATAACGCTCCAAACCGTCTTTCGAAAGTTTTCAGCACCACCCTTATTCCAACGAAATTGCTGTGAACGTGCTGCACTTATAACCACTGGAAGCTCAGCCGGGGTTTCAACATCTTCGAGATATTTGAATTTCCAATTTTTTAATTGAGCGCGGTAGCTCAGATCAAGATCCTCCGTTAGTGTATCTCCCTCCCAATTTCCAGCGTCGAAAATACATTCTTTACGCCAGATACCTGCTGTACCATTAAAGTTGATAAAATGACCTTTTGAATTTCTTCCTACTTGCTCTAAAGTAAAATGAGCATCGAGTGCAAAAGCCTGTATTCTAGTAAGTGTAGAATAGTCTCTATTGATATGACCCCAACGTGTTTGAACAACGCCAATCTCTGGATCTTTAAAGTAAATAACAGTTTTCTTTAGCCAATCACTTTCTGGAAGAAAATCAGCATCAAAGATGGCAACAAATTCTCCCTTCGCCGTTTCTAAACCTTCTTTCAATGCGCCCGCCTTGAACCCTTGACGATTTGTTCGACGTATATGTTGAATGTCCAATCCTGTTTCCTGCAATTCTTTAACCCATTTCGCAGTATCAACTACAGAGTCGTCGGTAGAATCATCTAAAACCTGAATCTCTAACTTACTTTTCGGATATTCAATTTTAGCGATATTCTCTAACAAACGTTCCATGACGTACTCCTCGTTATACACGGGCAGTTGAATCGTTACATAAGGAACTTCTTTAGCGTCTAAAAGATTGAATTTTGGGGCGGTTTGATTTTTTCGTTTGTTACTTAAATAATTGACTAACAAGTTTAGCTGTGCTAAACTATAGAAGAATATCAACAGCAGCGCGATACTATAGATTGCCAAGATGATGTAAGCGATTGCTAATGCCATATTATTTAAAGCTATATTTAAAAATCCAACTAAGGATTTTTATGCCAGCAAATATACTACCTTTTACCGTTCCTGACACTTTTGAAATGCCAATTCTTCGCTTGTAACGTACTGGTACTTCGGTATATGCCAATTTCTTTTTGAGTGCCTTTAGCTGCATTTCTACTGTCCAACCGTAGGTTTTGTCCTCCATTTCAAGTGTTAATAACTTGTCATATCGTATGGCTCTAAACGGTCCTAGGTCCGTAAATGTTGCGCTAAAAAACAATTTCATTAGAAAGGTAGCCAGCCAATTACCAAAAACCTGCTGGGGGGTCATGCTACCTTCTTCTCTTAATTTCTTTACTCTAGCACCTATTACAAAGTCTTTGCCGTCATTAAGAATGGGAGCAACGATCTTCGTGAGTTCTTCAGGATAATCTGAATAATCTCCGTCAATAAATACGATAATATCGGGTGGACTGGATTGTTTCGCAACGTAATCCATCCCTTTTAAACAAGCATACCCATATCCTTTTTTATTTTCTGTAAGTACTGTAGCACCTGCCTTTTCTGCGTTGGCTATGGTATCATCCGTCGACTTATTATTAACTACAATAATTTCTTCGACTAAATCAGGAATTTCTCTTATTACCTGCGCAATCGAATCTGCTTCGTTAAAGGCGGGAATGATGACTTTTATTTTGGCCATTACTTTAAATCGGAAAGGTTGTTTTCACGCCTAAAGCTACTGAAACTGAACCATTCTTTAATTTTCTTCCCATTCTTATATTTTTCTGCAGATGCTAATTCGGTATCCTTGTAGGTTAAACAATACCCATTCTTGATACCATTACTGAGCTGGCATTTATGATTGACATAACCTTGACTATCATAAAATAACCACCAGTTGGCTTTTTTTCCATTTTGATAATGTCCTTCAGAAGTTTTTTTGCCCTCTGCATTAAAAAAGTACCAATATTTGATGCGTTTGCCTTCCTTATAGTAACCTTGTTCTGAAATACCCCCAGTACTGTGGTATAACTTCCAATACCCTGTTTTTAAACCGTTGTACATCCATCCTTCCGCTTTGAGAGTACCTGTCTCATAGTATTCTTTATGATAGATATTTGTGGTGTCGAAAGAATTTCCGAAGGATAAGAAAAATGTTATTAATATAAATACTTTGGCCAACACGGAAACATTTTTAAATTAGGTCGAGAATATTACCCATTCCTAACAAGCTTATTTTTTATTTACAAGCTCCATGAGGTCAACATCATTTCCTAACAATACTTCAGTCGGATTGATGCGACCTTCTTCAGGTCCATTTTCTAATTTTAATACGCCACGAGGACAAACTGCAGAACAAACGCCACATCCAACACAACTAGAACGCACAATGTTCTCTCCCTTTTGTGCATATGCTCTAACATCAATGCCTTGTTCACAATAGGTAGAACAATTTCCACAAGATATACATTGACCCCCGTTTGTAGTAATTCTAAAACGTGATTTGAAGCGTTGAACAAATCCTAAATAAGCCGCTAACGGACAACCAAAACGACACCAAACACGATTACCGAAAATAGGGTAGAAGCCTGTTCCGATTACTCCAGCGAAAACCGACCCAATAGCCAAACTGTAGGTGGTTTGAATGCTTGAAGTTTTTACTCCCAATACTGTTCCTGTTTCGGTAAAGAAACTAAATAAAGTCATTCCTGTCATTACTAAGGCAAAAACCAAAACGCCATGAATCAACCAGCGTTCGATTTTCCAGGCAAATAAGGATTTGTTAGAATGTTGCCGGTATGGATCTCCTAATGTTTCTGCCAATCCCCCACAACCACATACCCATGAGCAATACCATCTTTTACCGAAGAAGTAAACCATAACCGGAACAATTACTAGGGTCAATACAATTCCCCAAACGAGAATAAACAAACCTATACCGCCACTATTGGTAAGCTCTTTCAAATTCCAACTAAAAAAGAAATCATAATCTAGCGGAAAGGCATTTTTAAAATCGTAATACGGCATTTGCAAACGCACCATTATTTCGGGTATCAAGAAGGCAAAGACGATTTGAAAGAAAAGTACTGAGGTTGTGCGCACCACTTGATATACATTGTGACGGTATTTAATATACATACGAACTGCCATCACCGTCATAATTACGCAGTACATAAAGCCGTATACGAACCAATGGCCAGCGGGGTTTCCGCTTAGGCTTTCGCTTATAGGATCGACGAGATATGTCCAGTTTACGGCATATTCCGAACCGAAGTAGAGCACCATATAGAAGGACACTAAGAAGAAAAATACTAACCAAGCAATCCAACCGCGATTGGTTGAACTTTGATGGTAAATGCCATCGTTTTTAATACCTTTTTTACCTAGTGTGACCACCTGTGGAATAATGAACATAAGTGCGCCAATGATGCCTAGTCCAAAGGTTAAAAACCACATTACACCTTTGTTGTTTGCTATGTACCCTACTCCTGAGCGCTTTCCGACCAATGAGGCCATGTCACTAGTCTTGGTATAAATTTTCTTTTTATACTCTTTGTTTTTTACATGAGTTGCATTTGCATCTTCTAAAGCTTTTGAGATTTTTGAGGATAAATCAACCATGCCTGAAAATTCTTTTCCAACTACATTTTGTTGAAGATCTGCAATGAAAAGTTCACTTTTGATTTTCTTTTCAGCTACAATGTCTTCGAAAGTAGTTTGGTCTAATTTGAAAGAACCTATAAAGGGTAGCGTGGTAAAAATTCCTAGTCCAACTAGAAAGATGGCGATGCCAATGTTTTGTATTGCTTTCATTTTATTTTCGGTTAAGCGTGGCTAAAAATGCGTTTCCAACTTTTTTTCTTTGGAGAAATTTTTGTTCCATTTTCTGCATTGAATTTTGATATAATTTCTTTTTCATATTGCGCATAGAATTCTGGATCAAAATTGGCATCCTTTAAATACTCCATCACATAATTTACATCACGTTCTTCGGTAAGCCAGCGATCAAAAATTTCGTGACGCATACGAATACCAAAAGTATTAATGCCTAAAAATAAATTATTCTCTTTATGGTACGCTACGGTGACACATATGTTTTCTTTAGCATGTCGCCAGTGAAAGTGTTTTTCATATTCTTTCATACCACGTTCACTAAACACCCACCCGTACGTTTGATATTCAATGTCAAGAAATTTAGCAGAATTAAACCAATGCCCTGGTTTGTATTCTATTTTGTTGCCGCATATAGTTTGTGCTACGGTTTCGCCCATCATTCGACCAGTGTACCAAACGGCTTCAATAGGTCTTCGGTTTCCAATACCTTCGTGTTGTTCTGCGCAATCACCAATAGCATAAATATCAGTTATGTTGGTTTCGAGATGACGATTCACTTTTACTCCGCGCCCAAGAGTTATACCTGAACCCTTTAAGAAGTCTACATTAGGTGATACACCAGCAGTAAGACCAACGACATTACATTCAATAGTATCTCCTTTATCTGTAGTAACTGCTTTTGCTCTCCCATTTTCATCTGCTATTATTTCTACGAGATTGGTTTCTAATCTTAAATCAATGTGATGATCTATGATATGTTCATTAATTAGGGCAGATTCACCAGCTGGCAGCACACCATTCCAAAAACTATTTTCGCGTACTAAAAAGGTAACAGGAATCTTGCGAGTTCTAAGCATTTCAGCCATTTCAATTCCAATTAATCCTCCGCCAACGATAACTGCTCTTTTGCAAGTTTCTTTGTCAGGGGCATTAGCTTCTAATTGGTCTAAGTCTTGTTTGGAATATAAACCTTGAACTCCAAGTAAATCTTGACCTGGCCATCCAAATTTATTAGGTTTAGAACCTGTTGCGATAATTAATTTATCATAATTGATACTGGCACCACTGGCAAGATTAACTTTTTTGTTTTCATGATCTACCTCATTGACATAACCTTTTACCAAATTAATACGGTTCTTTTTCCAAAACCAATTTTCATAAGGTTGGGTATGTTCAAACTTCATGTGTCCCATATAAACATACATCAAAGCAGTGCGTGAAAAAAAATAATCTGTTTCCGCTGATATGATACTAATCTGCTTATCTGAGTTTTTACGAATATGTCTTGCCGCGGTAACGCCAGCTATTCCGTTACCTATAATTACTATGTGTTCCATATATTTAGTTGGTAGATGAAAATTAGGTCGCGGTTAAATGTAAGAACTTATTTTCATTTGATAATTTAGAAACATTTTAAATATGATCTTGAATGTAAGGTTATAGTACCACTTGCGTACTTGTAAGCCCTTGATTTTTAAAATCTTAAAAAAAGTATAAAAGTTAATTTTTTTTGTAGGGTTCTTAAAATGTCTGCGACAGAGCTTTCAGATTTGAATAACAACACCAATTATTATGAAGAAATTAAAAAATATAAGTTTAGTAGTCGTTTTGATTTTAAGTACTACAATTGCATTTGCACAAAGTACTTCTGATTTTTTTTCAAAATCTGATGCTTTTTTTAAAGCGAATGTGAAAAATGGTAGAGTAGCCTACAAAAGTATTAAAGATAACCCGGCTGCTTTGAATGAATTGCTTACCATGGCAAAAGGTATTTCAGTGTCTAAAGATAATGCTGCAGAATATCAGGCATTCTGGATTAACGGATACAATCTTTTAGTAATTGACGGAATAGTTAAAAACTACCCTATAAAATCACCACTAGATAAGCCAGGGTTTTTCGATGGAAACAAAAATGAAATTGGTGGAATCAGTATTACTTTAAATGATATCGAAAACAAATTGCTTCGAAAGAATTTTCCGAAAGAAGCGCGCTTTCATTTCGTATTGGTTTGCGGGGGCTTAGGTTGCCCACCAATTATTGCTGAGGCCTACATGCCTTCAAAATTAGATACGCAATTAGAAAAACAAACACGGTTGGCTTTAAATGACCCTAAATTCATTCAAGTAAATAAGAACAAAGTAAAAATTTCACAAATTTTCGAATGGTATAAGGGTGATTTTGAGCATGATGGTAAAGTGACAGACTTTATAAATAAGTACAAGTCTGAAAAACTTCCGGAAAAGGCCAAAGTATCATATTATCCATATGACTGGACATTGAACGAAGTCAAATAATCTAATCAACAATTACACAGATTTCTTTTTCCTAAATATACTTTAGGACAGGGTTTCTGGTGCAATAACTAATCCAATATTTTAAAAATTACAACGATGAAAACTTTAAAAACCTATTTAGTATTAACAGGAATTTTGCTTACTACTACAGCCTCTTTTGGTCAAGATGAAATGAAAGACAAAGAGATGGATGAACCGCAACAAGAGCAGAGTAATATTCAGCAGTACACCCCTTCAAAATTGATTGGCAAAGGTCAAGTTGATCTTAAATGGTTTAATAATTTATATACACAAACGAAAAGTACTTTCTCAGATGGAGAAGAACCAAGACAGTCTTTTTTCACAAGTACACTAGAATTTTATACTGGTGTTGGTCAAAATAAAAGAGTCAATCTTGGTTTTATTGCAAGATTTCGTTCGAATGTCGTAAGTTCTCAAGATGACGAGCGAGGAGCTTTAGATGTTTTTAGTTTTAGCGGAGATAATAATTCTCGCTCTGGTTTTACGGCTTTCGCTCCATCGATCAAGTTTGTTCCGTTTCCTTCAGTAAGTAACTTTTCTATTCAAAGTTCATTTTTCATTCCGCTCATTGACAACGAAACTGAGAACGGGGTTTTCTTAGAACAGAAAGGGTCAGTTTGGCAGAATCGTTTGTTCTATGACTATACTTTTCCTGGAAACAAATGGCAGCTGTTCACAGAGCTAACTACAGAATTAAACTTCGGTGATGAAGATGAAAGTTTCGCAAATAATAGTTTGAATATAAACCCAGGTATCTTCTTAAGTTACTTTCCTAGTTCAAAATTCACAGTGTTAGCCTTGGCACAACATTCACAACGTATTGATTTGGGCAACGAGTTTGCACAAGATTTTACAGCAATCGGAGGTGGAGCGAAATATCAATTGACAAAAGCGTTAAATGTAGAAGTACTTTACACGAATTTTGTTAGAGGTAGCAATACGGGATTAGGTCAAACTTTTAACATAGGGTTAAGAGGAATTTTCTAGATCATCAGTTTAGGTCCTATTTTTAAAACCCTTATTTTTGCAGGCTAATTGCAATTAAATGAGGGTTTTAGGTTTTTTAATGGTTGGCCTGCTACAATTGTCTTGTGCTAGTCAAGTCACACAGAAAATTAATGGGGTGAGTTTTGTAGCTTCTCGCGAAGAAGTATTGCAAGAACATGTTGAGGAATTAATGGAGATATACGCGAATCACGCAGCAGTTATGCCCTTTGGATTTATAAGAGATATTAACACACCTGAGATCATTCATAATACTGATCGCCAATGGTTTGGAGAAACCAAAGCAGGAGCAAAACAATATATTGATCTTTTGCATAAAAATGATATTAGAGTGATGGTTAAGCCTCAGATTTGGATTTGGAAAGGGGAGTTTACAGGCACCTTGATGATGCAATCTGAGGAAGACTGGAAGGCGTTGGAGAAGTCTTATGATGATTTCATTTTGACATATGCCGAATTAGCTCAAGAAACAAATGCAGAATTATTATGTATAGGTACTGAGTTAGAGCTGTTTGTAAAAAATAGACCTGACTATTGGAAAAGTTTGATTCAAAAGATTAAGGAAGTTTATAAAGGAAAGTTGACTTATGCTGCTAATTGGGATGAATATCCAAGAACCACTTTTTGGGAAGATTTAGATTTCATAGGTATCGATGCATATTTTCCGTTGTCAAATGAACAAACGCCATCAGTAGCTCAATTGAAAGAAGGGTGGAAACGTTGGAAAACAAAGATTGCTGATCTTTCAAAGGCAAAAAATAAGCCAGTACTCTTTACTGAATTTGGCTACCGAAGTATGGATTTCACTGCCAAAAAACCTTGGGAAGTAGATCGTCATCAGGAAAAAGTCAATTTAGTTGGGCAAGTGAACGCTCAAAAAGCGATTTTTGAAGAATTCTGGACGGAAGATTGGTTTGCTGGTGGCTATATATGGAAGTGGTTCATTGACCACAAAGAAGTAGGAGGAGCAGAAGACAATAGATTTACACCTCAAAATAAGCCGGCACAAAAAGTAATAACAGAATATTACAAAATGTATTAATATGGTTCGATTTTATGTCCCCTTAATCGTGTTTTTAGTACTTAGTTGCTCAACAGATGCGCTCAATGAAGAAGCAACCTTAAATGATTCTTTGGCAAGTAAACAGGTAATAAGAGATAACGTTATTGCCTGTGCGGCAAGCAATTCAGATGACAACCTGATCAGTGTTTTCTTTTACCCAAGGCAAGGGGTGACCAACATTCGATATTTTGAAACTATTGATGCCTCATTTGACAAGAACGATTTTGATAATTATACACAGGTTGATATACCAATTATAGATGTTTTTAATGGGTTTTTGAAGAAATATGAGATCGCTTCTGACGTTGAGAAATGGGTAATTATTGCATTTGATGAAGAGGGACAAACACATTTATCGAATCCAATACGATTGAAGCAAAACACAAAACCTACTGAGTATGACATGCAGAATGTCTCAATTGACACAAGCACAACCATGCCATTTTTCTCATGGCAAGATGGTAGTTACGATGACACTAAGATTTATTTTCAAGTAGTTTCAGACGAAGCCAACAACCTTCTTTCAGGAACTTACACCTTTGATAGAAACTTTCAATATTACAAATTAGATAATGTAGTACTCAACATCACTAAAGGCACGCCACCTGTATTAACCTCGGGAGATCAATACGGTTTTACCCTCTTAGCCGTTAGTGAAGATAACTGGGTCAACCTTTTTGCGGAGGTCCCTTTTGTGGTTGCCGAGTAAATGAGTACTTTCAAATCATTCATGCAATGTGATTTCTTTGCAATACCTATAGCTTATCTTCGTGTTTTTAAAAGCTGTATAAACATGTTAAGGCTTTCTTTTGTGGTTATTAGTTTGCTAATATGTGCTGTAGGTTTAGCACAAGAGAACTTGGTTACCGATGTTAAAATACAAGGTGCTAAAAGAACTAAAACCTCGTTTATAAAAAAGCTTCTTAAAATGCAGCCTGAAATGGCTCTTGATTCTACATTGATTAATGATGATATAGAACGGTTAAAACGTTTGCCCTCGATAGCTCACGCTTATTTTGAGGTTTTTTCTTCTGATCAAACACGTTATGCTGTGCATTATACCATTGAAGAAAATTTCACTTTAATTCCTTTTGCAAATCTATTTACATCCTCAAATGATGATTTTGCCTTTCGAATTGGTCTTCAAGAATTTAACTTTTTAGGAAAGAATATCACCTTAGGCGGATTTTATCAGTACGATATCTTTAATTCATACGGGCTCAGTGTTCGAGCACCCAATTTGTTTAGTAACAAGCTTGGTCTGGCTGTGAATTATCATGATTTTACAACACAAGAGCCTGTTTTTTTTGATAGTACCACAGCCGATTATAGGTACAATAATGAAGGTTTTGAGGTGTTGGGTTTGTACGAGTTCGATTTCAGAAATAGGATGGAACTTGGAGTAAGCTTGTTCACAGAAGATTATTCATATTTATCGGGAGCCACCAATCCGCAGGTACCACTGGCCCTAAATGTAGATAAACATCTTTTCAAATTAATTTATGAATATAACGGACTGGAATATTTTTATCAATATCTAGAAGGTTTTCGAAGCGCATTAAATTTTCAATATGTGGGTAGTTCAGATGCGACACTGCCAGAATTCCTTATTGGATTTAACGACTTTACCTACTTTCATAGGGTTGGCGAACGTGGCAATTGGGCCAGCCGATTACGCTTAGGCTTGGCAAGCAATGTAGACACCCCTTTTGCTCCTTTTACTGTAGATAATAATTTAAATATCCGAGGTGTGGGTAATACCATTGATCGCGGAACAGGAGCTATCGTATTAAACACTGAATACCGATACACGATTATTGATAAAAATTGGTTTGTTTTACAGAGTAATATTTTTGTTGATGGTGGTTCATGGCGAAACCCAGGAGGTGGTTTAGGTGATTTTGCGGATAGTCAAAATATTCGAATTTACCCCGGAGTAGGACTTCGATTTATTCATAAGAAAATCTTTAACGCTATTTTTCGGATTGATTATGGTTATGGTATTACCGAAGATTCATCAAGAGGTATTGTTTTTGGAATTGGACAATACTTTTAATTTTCTTTATTGTTAAATAAATAGTTAACTAAATTTTTGTAGTACTTGTTTCATAGGTATTTGGTTCTCTAATTTTGTGAAACAGCTGAATTGATTTTAGGCACTGTTTTTGAAGTTTATCGGCATATTGTTTTTAGAGGAAATAAAATTATGAAAGGAGTTTTTTGCGTTATTACTTGTTTTTTATGTGCATCGATAATCTTGGCTCAAGATTCGTTAGCAGTTGTGACTGCTGAAAAAGGCGATGGAATACTTTCTTTACTTAGAAAGCAAGGGATGAATCCTTACGATGCTTACGATGAATTTATTTCAATGAACATCGACAATCTGCGTGATAGTGTTCACCTCTACGAAGGGCGTAATTATCGCATTCCGAAAATGAACCTAGATACGGTTGCGATTGTTGATTCTATTCAAAAGAAATCGACAAAAATCAAAGAAATTGTAAGTGAGGAATTTGCTATTTTCGGAAAAGACCATGCTACGGTTCTTTCAAAAAGCGAGAAGTTAAAAGATGCTGTTTATTACTTGGTTTCGGGTCATGGCGGTCCTGATCCGGGCGCAATGGCCAACTATGGAGGAAAATCTCTTGCTGAAGACGAATACGCCTACGATATTACCCTGCGTTTAGCTAAGGAACTATTGTCTCACGGAGCCATAGTTTATGTTATTATAAGAGACCCAAATGATGGTATTCGAAATGCGCGCATTTTAGAAATAGATCGTGATGAGGTGGCCTATGGCAACAAAGTGATACCCTTAAATCAAACCGCTCGACTGCGCCAACGAGTTGATATTGTAAATCAACTGCATAGTAAGAATCGTGGAAAGTTTCAACGCCTGATTGTAACACATGTAGACAGTAGAAGTGTAGGGCAGAATATTGATGTTTTCTTTTACCATCATGAGAAAAGTAAAAATGGAAAAAAGTTAGCGGAAAGCATTCATAAAACATTTCAAAGAAAATATAAAAAATATCAACCAAACCGAACGTATACTGGTACGTTTCAAGATCGCACTTCGCTATATTTAGTAAAAAAGACCCATCCAGCAATGACTTTTATTGAAATAGGCAACATTCGAAATAAGAAAGACCAACGTCGTATTTTAGATCCTGACAACAGACAAGCTTTGGCTAAATGGATTTCTGAAGGTGTTATTTTAGATTTTGAAAGTGGTGAAATCGGGCGAATACGTTAAATAGCAATTTTACGCTTATAGTAATCATGCAATTGCTCGGGCCCAGCACCGAAATAATTTTTCAAATGAATCATTCCGAAGTGATATTGTAATATAACTTCTCCACGTTTTTCATAGCGTCTGGCAGAGGTTTTTACATGCCTGGCCAAAATTTTAAAAGCAACCATTTTATATAGCCTACCGATAAATTCATTGTCTTCATAAACAAGATAATTCTCATTAAAACCACCTGACTGCTCAAATAGGCTTTTTGAGATGAATAGCGATTGATCTCCTCCGCGACATAGTTTATGATTAATTCTGGTAAACCATGCAAAGAAGTTTAAGAACCTACTTTTACTATCAAATTTCATTTGAAAGCATCCAGCTTTATTTCCGTTTCGAAAAGCCTCTACAATACTCAAATCAAAATTGATTGGCGGTAAGGTGTCTACATGTAGAAAATATAGAATATCACCCTTGGCGTGTTCTGCGCCAAAATTCATTTGTTTAGCACGACCTTTTGGTGCATAGAGAACACTTACTTCTTGAGCTAAGGCAATTTCTGACGTTTTATCCGTACTTCCGCCATCAACCACAAGTATTTCTTTGATTCGATGTTTAGAGCTATTTTTTTTTAGGTAGCGCAATATCTGCCCAATAGAAGTGGCCTCATTTAAAACGGGAATAATAATACTTATTTTCGGATTATTTTGCTTCATTTAATTGCCAGTCATATTTGAGATAATCAATATCAGCTTTGTTATCTAACTTTATTGAGATGTAGGGTTGTATATAATCAATAACAGATCCATTTTCTGTAAAATCTTTTTTATACCATTTGAAAATACTAGAAAGTCGTAGTCTTTGTTTCGTAATGATATTCTTACTGGGGTCTTGAATAAAACTCTTGGTAGCCTCTGCCAGTTGTTTTTCCATGTGGTCTTCTGTAAATGCTTGGTTGCTTAGTTTGGGGCAAGAGAATGAAGCGCAATTGATCGCAAAATGAATTCTCGGTTCCTTCATTTTGCGTAAAATTTTATGTTCAATATCTCCTAACGAGAGTACGCCATCACCAGTCTGTATCCAACTTTTACCCCATGGATTTTTCAAGTCTTTGATGCTTTGAGTTGGATAATTATTTAGAACTAGTTTTACCGTAGCAGCGTTATATAAATTGATGTAGTACGCCAACTTTTTATTTTTTGACCAATCCCTTTCAGGACTATTTTCAGAAAGGTAGCGTAGATATTGATCTAAATTGGGAAGCGATGTTAAGAAGCCTTTATAATTCACATCGCCAAAATCATTTACATATTTATCCAGAAGTGATTGCCATGCCGAATGATCTAATTCAATAGTATACTCGGGCCCTACATTAAATCTACTTTTTGTGATTTTAGTATTGTTCGAAATACCACCGAAGAATAGGTAAAAAGAAACAAAAACAGCAACTACAAGTTTGCTCATGCCTTTCAAGAATTTTTCTTTTTTGACGTAAAACAGCACAAGTACTTACGAATACTAGAGTTAAATCTGTTTAATAAGCTCGCGAAATAGTTTGACCATTTTCGGTTCCGTTTTACCCGCAATGGCTATAATTTCTTCAATATTTACGGGTTGTAAGTTGTCAGGATCACATTCATCGGTTAATACTGAAACGGCGATAACAGGCAATCGCAAATGATTGGCTACAATAACTTCGGGTACAGTGCTCATGCCAACTGCATCTGCGCCTAAAATTTTCAACATTCGATATTCTGCACGAGTTTCTAACTGTGGGCCTACTACTGAAGCATAAATGCCTTCTTTGAGAGTGATGTTCTCTTTCTCAGCGACACTCATTAATTTCTTGCGCATTTCGACATCGTAAGGTTCTGCCATATCAACAAAACGGTCTCCAAATTGCGCTACATTTTTAAACGCTAAAGGAGAACCACCTTGCAAATTAATATGATCTTCCACTAACATAATATCTCCTTTATTGAAGTTAAGATTTATGGCTCCGGCTGCATTCGAAATAAATAGTTTTTGAATTCCGAGCTGCTTCATCACCCGAATTGGGTAGGTAATATCCATTAAATCATAGCCTTCGTACAAATGAAAACGACCCTGCATGACTACAGTCTTTTTTCCCTCGAAAGTTCCATATATCAATTTTCCAGTATGAAATTCTACCGTTGCCAATGGAAAAAATGGAATATGATTGTAATGAGCTTCTATTGGGTTCTCAATTTCGTCCACCAGTTTGCCCAATCCGGTACCAAGTACAATACCTATTTCGGGTTTGTCAAAGCCTTTGCTTTGTAAATAGGCTGTAGATTCTTGAAGTTGTTTATCTGTAAGTGTCATAGTTGTTTTAAATAGGGGTGAAATGCTTTTATATCTTTAATATCTTCGAATAGGTCAATGTCGTTTCTGGTTTCAAACAATTGTACATTTTCATCTTTTAATTCCGATAGCGTATCCGCTAAAACGGTTTCAGTGCCCCACGCCTTATTTTGAAAAATAGAAGGGTTAAATTTTTTCATTCCCAGAAAGTAATATCCGCCATCTTCAGCAGGGCCTATCACAACATCTTTAGTTTTAAGAGCTTCGAAGGCTTTGTTAAGATCTTGAGTATTCAGATCGTACATATCACTACCGACAACAATGATACGTTCAAACCCTTTAGTAAAACCTTCCTGAAAAGCGTTACCCATGCGAATTCCTAAGTCGCTTCCATTTTGAAGTCGTTTGTCAAAGATAGAATGATCCCAAATGTCTTCTTTCCATATTTCTTCAGAGTACCACACTTGTTTAGCAGCATTGACTCCCGCCGTTAGTTTTGCGGTATGATTCAAAAGAAATTTATAAATTTCCAAAGCATTTTCGTCACCGACAGTAGCAGCCAAACGTGTTTTACATTTTCCCAACTCAGGGTTTCTGGTGAATATCAGTAGCAGATTTTTTGATGCTACATTGTGGTAATTCACGGTAGCTACTTCTTTATTTTTTTCTTGAGGAAGAATAATACCCATGATGAATTTTAAAATTGAATACTTTGATAAGATACTACCTTAGTTGCTTTTGTCGAGGTCATAGACTTTAGTTCCATTTTTTAAGAGTTTGCCCCATTGCTTATTGAAAGTATGCACACTGTCCGTGGCTATGTTATCTTTATAAACAGTATTTCCTTGATTTTTCCATTCAAAAATACCTCCATAAAGATTTTTAACATTTGTATATCCCGCTTTCAATAATTTTTCACCAATATCTTCTGAGCGAACTCCTATAGAACAATAAACCAGAATGGGAGCGTTTTTATTCGGTAATTTTTTTAAAACAGAGTCTTTTTCAAAAGTTTTGTAACCAACCCAAACGGCATTTTTAATATGACTTACATCATACTCTTCTCTTTTTCTTGTATCTAAAACAATCACTTGTTCGGTAGATTTCACCTCATTAACGTAGATATACGGCACGCTTTCTGAATTTAATTGTTTTAAGGTGCGGTCTAGATTTTTTTGTCCAGAAATAGAAAAGGAGATAACGAATGCTAAAATGAAAAAAATACTTCGCATGCTTTTGATTTGATATTAGAGTAAAGATACTATTTTAGTGAAGTCTAAAAGCGTTTTAGAAAGCCTTTAAATAGTTCAAAATGATACTAGTTCGAAACATATTGGTTACTATTCTCGTGGTAATGGTCTTTTCAAGATGTAAAAATAAGCAAGAAAAACAAAAGCCGATTTCAGATGTTGTTATGACGGATTACTACACAGAACCTTACCGGCCACAGTTTCATTTTTCTCCCGAAGAAAATTGGATGAACGATCCTAACGGAATGGTTTTTCACAAAGGAGTGTATCATCTTTTTTACCAGTATTACCCAGAAGATATAGTATGGGGGCCAATGCACTGGGGGCACGCGACAAGCAAAGATTTGGTACATTGGGAACATAAACCTATAGCGCTCTTTCCTGATGAACATGGGTTGATTTTCTCTGGAAGTGCAGTCGTTGATTTTGCAAATACTTCAGGGTTTGGCACCCTAGATAATCCGCCATTGGTTGCCATTTTCACATATCACTTGATGGAGGGTGAAAAAGCAGGAAGAGACGATTTTCAAACTCAAGGCATCGCTTATAGCACAGATAACGGTAATACTTGGACGAAATTCGATGGAAATCCTGTTATTAAAAATGATGGGTTAAAAGATTTTAGAGATCCTAAAGTATTTTGGGATGAAAAAAGTCATCAATGGATTATGAGTGTAGTGGCGGGTGATCACCTTGAATTATGGGGTTCTAGCAATTTGAAAGAATGGGCGAAATTGAGCGAATTTGGAAAGGACAAAGGAGCACATGGTGGGGTTTGGGAATGCCCTGATTTATTTCCTTTAAAAGTAGAAGGTTCTGAGGAAGAAAAGTGGGTGCTGTTAATTAGTATAAATCCAGGAGCGCCAAATGGCGGTAGCGGCACGCAATACTTTATAGGCGAATTTGATGGAGAAAGATTTACTACCGAACAAACTGAAACCAAGTGGTTAGACTGGGGAACGGATAATTATGCAGGCGTTACCTACAATGTGCTTCCTCAAGATTATCATGGCAATACATATGCCAACGACCCAAAACAAGATCGAATTTTTATAGGATGGATGAGCAATTGGACTTATGCTAGAGATACCCCAACTCAAAAATGGCGAAGTGCAATGACGGTACCTCGAAAGTTGTCGCTAAAGAAGATTTCAGATGCCTACGAGTTGGTAAATTATCCCATTCAAGGAATTGAAGCGCTGGTTGCAAATGGAGTAAAGAAAGATATTGAACTTCAGAATGGATTGGAAGAAACAATATTCTTTGATGATTTAAATCAATCTGAAATACGTTTTCAAACAGTGGCTAGAGACTTTAAAGTAAAGCTTCAAAATACTTTGGGCGAGGAAACAGTTTTGACAATGATCGATGAGGAAAAAGTCTTCTATCTTGATCGAACAAACTCGGGTAAAGTTGATTTTCAAGAAGATTTTGCAAGCATTCAAGAAATGCCGATACCGTTTTTACCTGAGGTTTATGAAGTACGAATTCTAGTTGATCAGTCTTCTGTTGAAGTTTTTATCAATGAAGGGCAGTATGTAATGACTGCGCAAATCTTTCCTAGTGAGAGGTATACGAAATTATCTTTTTTGAATTCTTCAGAAGCTCCGATAACGCTAAATAATTTTAGGCTAAGTTCAATCCAAGGCACATGGTAGTTACGGATTGATCATTTCGTAAGCTAAAGACTTTAGATCAATACCCATTTGGTTTTTACTTACATTAAGAACCTTTTCTTTGAGATCATAGGGTAGTTTTGAATATCCATCTTTAGCACCTAAAATCATTCCTGCAATTGCGGCTACGGTATCATTGTCACGACCATAATTGACAATAAACTGCATCGTTTTTTCAAAATCACCTTCTCCAAACTGAAGTGCTGTTATTAGAATTTGCCATATTTCTCCAGCATGAAAGGCAATTGCTTTTTCATCTTTCTCTAACAACTGGTACAGCATTTCTTGCTTTACCCAATTTTTTTGAGAGCCTTCAAATCCTTTTGGCATCTTAAAAAAGATAGTATCGTTTTCAATCAATGAATCAATAAGAACTAGTTGCTTAATAGAAAGTACATTTTTTATAGAAGCATCTGCGGTGGCATGTGAAATGCGACCTACCAACCGGCTATCTTGATACCCAAGCGGGTCAATAAAAATTGCGGTGTTAACAATAGAATCGATATTTTGAGTTTGCATCGCCATTTGTGTCATTGCAGCAACCAAAGCAGAAATATCTTTAGCGTACCCTAAATCAAATAATGCGTGTTTGTAAGCAGTGATGTAGGCTTCCTCAGGATTTTCAGCTACCAAACCAAACATAGGCGAATATAACTGTCCTGCGCATGACATTTCACCACCATAAAATCGGTTGTGAGCCTCTTGATATGCGGTATTTCCTTTTTGATATGCAATTGCAACTCTCGCCCATTCTTTAATCCAATTAATTTTTTTGATTTGAGTATCTAATAGATCTGGGTTTTTATCAAATTCTTTATCACCCAGCTTCTTGGTAAGTCCGTCGTAATAATCAACTATAAATTTAGCAAAGGCAGTTGGGTTGATATTGTCCTTACTTTGGGATAAATACTTGGCCATTAATAACTTCCATCGGGTGTCATCTGTGGTGGCTCCAGCACCTAAATTATGGTCCCAAGTGCCTTCTGGCGATTGTTCACGAATGGCTGGTGTGAGTTTGTCAATATAGCCATACTTTAATTGTATGTCTTTCCGGTGCCACATCTCTGTGGATGCACCCATTGCATCACCAATAGCGGAACCCACCAAAGCACCTAAAATTTTATCATAGCGATCTTCTTTAGATAAATTTTGCGTATCTGACCCGTACGTCACTTTCGTAGGCGAAGGTATTTCTAATTTAGATTTTGATTTGTTACAGGATACGATGGTCATTGTCAAACAAATCAAGAACGGAAGGACTTTTTTCATGACATGATCATATTTTTAGCAATTTCTAAAAGATACTCTTTTTCAGTTAGTGTGCGTTTGAGAGGTAGCTGTGCCAAGCCAATTATACGACGCATGATTTCAATACCTGCAACTTGAGCCATAAGTTTTCGATCAACCTTTTCTGCATACAGATTGTAAATGCTATCAACATAATTTTCATTACTTGTTGCTATCACGATATGACCAGCCATTACACCTAGGTCAAATTCATGAAAGCCAACAAATCCGAATTCTGGATCTATAACAAACAATTGATCATCTTTTGTCATCCAACTTCCTGGGTAGAAATCTCCATGCAGTAGGGTATTTCCTTTGGATAAATATTGCTGTCCAATTAGGCTTATACTTTTTTTCAAAGCATTGTTGGTTTTATAGGTCTTAGAAAGATCTTGTAGACCTTCTTGAATCGTATCGAGTTGAAAGCCGTTGTCTTCTAAAAAGGGTAAAACGAACATATGCTGATGATTCAATTGACGCATTGCCAGATTTTCTGGAAAGTGAACTGGCACACGGCTTCGATGAATCTGAGAAAGAACTTGCACCAATTTCCTTAGCGTAGCATCCGCAATAACCCGATTTGAATATATGGATGACATATCTTCACAATGACCTAAATCTTCCAATGCGAGAACAAATTCAGAAGCATCATATCCTAGAATTTTCGGCATATGAGCACTGAGAATATTATTTCGAACAGTATTATAAAACTGATACTCAACGTCAATACGATCAACTGGAGCATCAATTTGCTGATATTTCTGAACAAACGGGCGCGATTGTTTTATAATAAAAGAGCTTGTATTGGTAATTACACGAAGTACCACATTCATGTTGCCTTCTCCTGGTGTCTCTATGTTTCTGATGTTTTCATTGTAATCCATCCATCCATTTGAAACAAAGTACTGCTTCAGTTCAGAGAAAGGCGTTTGATTATCTAAATAGATCAATACTTTTGTGTTATTTATCTAATAATCGGCGATGATAGTTAATTTGACCTAAATGATAGGTCAAATGAGTAGCCAAATGTGTTAAGAAATACCCCGATGACATTCTTTCTTCAAAGACGAGTATTGGATATTCTAACTTGAGATCTTCTTCAGAAATATTGTTTAAAGTCTCATCAACCATTGTCGTGGTTTGCTCAATTTGAGCAACTAGAATTGTCCTAGCCACATTCTTCAGGGAAAATTCAAGATTTCTTTTTCTTACATAGTTAGATTTTCCTAACTCGGCACCAATAAAAGTATTTAAATTACCAAGCAGATGCAGGCAGAGATTACCACCTGAATTAGTGATATTGGCGGAAGTCAACCATAGGTTTCCTTCAAGAGAATAAGATTCAATTTCAGACTTCAATTTTAGGAGATCTCTTTGAAAGAGCACTCTCAGCGTTTCAATCAACATTTTGTGAAAGTTAAAAGGTATTCAAAATTCCAAATGAATCTATGTATTCCGTATAAAAATAATCAAAAAACAGTCGAGTATGGTTTTATGGTCATTAAGCCAACTAAATCGCACTATACTTATTTGAAAATGGTATAAAAAAACCACGCCTGAATGGGCGTGGTTTATGAATTTGAAACTTTTTTGAATTTCTAATCAAAGGCAAATCCTGTAGATATGCGATATATCAAGGCATAAAGTACAATGATGAACATAACAAAGCTAAACCATGCGAAGAATTTAAAGTACCGTTTAATAATAAAACTTCCTAGGTTTCTAAACCCATCTTCATAGATTTCTTTCAAAAGTAAAATTGTTTTCATAATCAATAATATTTGGGTTTAATACTGCAAAGGTGAGCACATTTTAATGCGAAGGCGAATTTTCTTGTTGAATGGCTGTTAAGTCTGTTTATTGACAGAGGTATAAGACCAACGGTACTTTATTGGGGATGTATGAAAATTTGCAAAAAATGAGAGTAGCAGACAACTGAGTTAGGTTCTTTTAATGGGTATTTGTGGAAAACAAAAAACCCTGCATTTGCAGGGTTTAAATGTGGTGCCTCCAGGAATCGAACCAGGGACACATGGATTTTCAGTCCATTGCTCTACCAACTGAGCTAAGGCACCATACCCCTTTAAGGGGCTGCAAATATAATTTCTAATTTATGATATACAAACAAAAACGCAAAAAAAGGTGTCGGTTTCTTAGACATTTTTTAATCTTGTATTATGAAACTAATTGTAGATGCTGGCAATACCTCAATAAAACTAGCAGTATTCGATAAGGAGAATCTCTTATTTGACAACACGATTGATCGAATTCGGTTTGTTGATGAGGTAAAAAGTATATTTAATTTTTATCCTAAAATTACGCGGGCAATTGTTTCTGCGGTTGGTCATTTAGATAAAAAAGATATTTTAGCCTTATCGGTGTTTTGTAAGGTTCATGTTTTAGATCATACTTCCAAAATTCCATTTAAAAACTCTTACGCTACCCCTCAAACATTGGGCGTAGATCGCATTGCTCTGGCCACCGCCGCTTTTTACTTTAATTCTACCGCAAATACACTCGTTATTGATTCCGGCACTTGTATTACCTATGATATGGTTAATGATTACGGAGAATATCTCGGTGGTGCTATTTCACCTGGTATTAAAATGCGCTATAAAGCACTGAACAATCAAACTGACAAACTACCGTTGCTTGAACTAGATGACCCCATAGACATCATAGGAAATTCTACTCAAACTAGTATTCACAGTGGTGTGGTAAATGGTATTACTGCCGAAATTGATGGGGTCATTGATCAATATCAAAAGCGTTTCAAAGATTTAACAGTTATTTTAACAGGGGGTGATGCCCAATTTTTGTCAAAACGATTAAAAAATACCATATTTGCGGATTCCAAATTTCTCTTGAAAGGGTTAAACTTTCTGCTGGAATACAACAAGCGATAAATGGTCAAAAAAATTGTAATTGTAATAGCATGTTTTGCTGCTATGGTATTAAACGCTCAAGACGGTACTGTTTCTCCTTATTCGTATTTTGGTATTGGTGAATTTAGAGGAACAAGCTCGGTCGAGAATCAGATGATGGGGGGTATTGGCATATATACAGATAGTATTCATATCAACCTACAAAATCCAGCGGCTTACGGAAAACTTAGGCTTACGGCTTACACTGCTGGTATATCTTACAAACAGCTTACACTTAAAAGCGCAGCAGAAGAAGAACAAAGTTCGCTAACCACATTAGATTATCTGTCTTTGGGTTTTCCCATAGGAAAAGGGGTTGGTGTAGGCATAGGGCTTCAGCCCTATTCTTCGGTAGGTTATAATTTAGTTGCCAATTCCGTAAATAGTAATGGTACTGATGTTTTTAATCAATTTTCAGGCACGGGAGGACTAAATAAGGTGTATTTATCCATAGGATATCAGATCACAAAAAATCTGAGTATCGGAGTTACTGGGAATTATAATTTTGGAGAAATTGAAAATCAAAGAACACAGATTGTGGACGGAGTTCAATTTGGCACTTTAGATAATAGAATTTCTCGAATTGGCGGAGCTGATTTCAATTATTCTTTAAACTATTCTCCTGCTATTAGTGATAAACTTACCCTCTATTCTTTGATTCGAATCAATACACAGGCAAATTTATCATCACGAAATACACAACAAATAGGTTCTTTTAGTGTAGATACAGGTGCAGATATTGAAGTAATTGATGTAAACTTAGCAGCTCAAGGTTTAGAGAATCAAGGTTTGACCATACCTACAACGACTACACTCGGACTAGGTTTTGGAGAAAATAAAAAATGGTTTTTTGGGGGGGAATATAGCTTTCAAAAATTAAGCTCGTTCCGCAATGACTTTGTAGTAGTAGATAATTTTACCTATCAAGACGCAAGCACTTTTGCATTAGGAGGTTACTATATACCTGATTACACCTCTTTTACAAGTTTTTTAAAACGAGTAATTTACCGCGCTGGCGTTCGAATGGAGAAGACTGGAATGATCGTAAACGACCAAGAAATAGATAACTTTGGCATAACTTTTGGAGTTGGTCTACCACTAGCGTCTGGTACTAGTGGTTTTTCTAACATAAACTTAGGTTTTGAGGTTGGAAAGAGAGGTACAACAGAAGCAAGTCTAATAGAAGAAAACTATTTTAAAATCAACGTAGGACTTTCTCTAAATGATAGATGGTTCCGAAAAAGAAAAATTAACTAACTAAAATTTAGTACATTAACCACTTTAAACAAGATATTGATATGAAAACGAAACTCTACTTTACAGCAATAATGTTCTTAGGGTGTATGGCGATTAGCAATGCCCAAGCTCAAAATACAGAGTGTGTAACTAACCTCTCTATTTATGTTGAGCATGCAAAAGTTAAAAATTACGAAGCTGCCTACACGCCATGGAAAATGGTCTACGAGACTTGTCCAGCTATTAACTTGGCAAACTTTTCGGTAGGAGAAAAAATTCTTAATGATAAAATCGATAAATCGTCTGGTGCAGATAAAGAAGGTTTTATCAAAGATTTAATGAAACTACATGATGATCGTATGGTTCATTTTCCAAATAAAACTAAGGAAGCTGATGTAATGATTGATAAGGTTTTGTTGATGTATGACAACAAGATGATTTCAGATGATGAAATTTATAGTCAATTGAATACAGCTTTTACGAAAGATGAGAAAAATTTCAAAAATCCAAAAGCTATATATCTTTATTTCTCAAGTTTAGTCGATTTATATAAAGGTGGGTCAAAAGATTTACAAGAGGTTTTTGACGTATATGATGCCGTCACTGAAAAAGTTGAAGTAGAAAATGCAAAGTTAACAGACGCTATTGCCAAACTTTTGCCTAAAGAAGAGGCTGGTACGTTGACTTCTAAAGAGAAAAGGAAGTTAAGAGTTTACAGTAAGAATTCAGAGTCATATGGTAAGATAGCTGGTAGTATCGATGCTAAATTAGGTCCACTGGCTGATTGTGAAAACCTTATTCCGCTTTATGAGAAGTCGTATGATGAAAAGAAAGGTGATGTTGTTTGGGTAAAGAGAGCAGTTGGTTTAATGTTCAACAAAGAATGTACTGATGACCCAATGTTTCAAAAACTTTTCGAAGCTCAGCTAGCGCTTGACCCTTCTGCAGATGCCTACGTTTATGGTGGCACATTGAAAATGAAGAACGGTGACACTCAAGGTGCACTTGCTGATTTTGACAAGGCTTTGAGCTTAGAAACAGACTCAAAGAAAAGATCGAATATCGCTTACAAAGTAGCGGTTATCAATAAAAGAAAAGGAAGTAAATCGACATCAAGAAAGTATGCTCAAAAAGCAATTGATTTCAATTCAGCCAATGGTAAAGCGTACTTGTTGATTGCTAATTTATATGCAAGTAGTGCTAATCAATGTGGTAGTACAACTTTTGAAAAACGTGCGATGTATTGGAAAGCAGCTGATATGGCTCGCAGAGCAGGTCGGGTAGATCCTTCCTTAAGTTCAAGAGCTAATAAAGCAGCGGCGAGTTATGATGCAAAGGCTCCTAATAAAGAGATGATTTTTTCAGCAGGTATGGCTGGTAAAACGGTTACATTTAGCTGTTGGGTAGGGGGTAGCGTAAAAGTGCCGAACTTATAGAATGATTGAGATTAAGAATATTATTTTTAAAAGCATTGCCGTAGTTTCTACGGCAATGCTTTTTTTTTCCTGTGGAGATAATTACGAAAGAGTAGGTGATGAAGCGAAAAAACTTGTTTTTCCAATTGGTGTTGCTGAAAACTTTGTTTTTACCTATACCGAGACGAGAGAAATAATGACTACTGATACCACCGAAACTTCTAAAGTAATTTCGGTATTAACAAGTCCGAAACGAGAAGACTATACAAATCTCGAATTTCCGTATCAAATTTTTCCTAATGGAGTAGTAGTCGATTTTTATGATGATGAAAATAAAAAAAGCATCATTAAAGCTGATTATGGAATTATTTATTCTGCTACGAATTTGATAGATTTACAAGGTAATGTAGTTTTGGAAAGTCACGATGGAAAAAAATTAGAAACACCACAGTTGTTTTTAGACCAAGATAACGAATGGGTATTTACCAAAGAAAAATTCAAGTATACCAATCCTGAAGACGGCACTATAATGGACGGAGAAGGTATGGATTTTAGTAAAGATCAGAACTTTTTATTTGCACATAAAACAAATGGGCTAATGCTCATACCTGAAGAAAAAGAAACATTAGATGATTAAAATATTACGATATACCGAATATCTATATTTATTCGTAGCCATAGGATCTATTTATAAAATAGTTGAACAGTGGAATGTCGACCGAAATTACGCATACTTGTTCATGTTTTTTACTGTCGCTGCTATTGGCATGTTTTTGTTCCGAAGAAAATATAGAAAAAGGTTTGAGCAGCGACAACGTGATAACCAACAGTAGCCTTTGGACACTTCTATTATCATTATAATTTTATCTCTGCTATTTTCAGCTTTCTTTTCGGGTATGGAAATTGCTTTTATATCATCAAACAAGATACATATAGAGATAGAGAAAAAACAAGAGGGTTTTCTAGCCAAAATACTCACATTACTTACTAAAAAACCTTCCAAATTTATTGCTACCATGTTGATTGGTAATAATATCGCTTTGGTTGTATATGGTATTTTTATGGGTGACTTTTTGACTGCGAAGTTGTTAGGACTTTCGAGCATATATGATAGTCGCGTATTCGACTATCTAAATGAATTCAGTCTGCTCAGTCAGACTATAATTTCAACGATTATCATTCTTTTGACAGCAGAATTTTTACCTAAGGTCATGTTTCAAATATATGCTAACAAGCTTTTAAAAATTCTTGCGGTTCCTGCCTATATATTCTACGTGCTATTTTCATTTGTATCCGATTTCATTATTACAATCTCCGACTTTATTCTAAAGGCTTTTTTCAAAACTGAAGGTGATGAAGTACAGTTAGCATTTAGTAAAATTGAACTTGGTGATTATATTACAGAACAAATGGAAACTGTTGAAGAAGAAGATGAGGTAGATTCTGAAATTCAGATTTTTCAAAATGCATTAGAATTTACAGCGGTAAAAGCTAGAGAAGTGATGGTGCCTCGCACTGAGATTACTGCGGTTGAGTTGCATGAAACTCCTAAAAATCTGACTAAACTATTTACGGAAACCGGGTACTCTAAAATTTTAATTTTTAAGGATACTGTGGATGATATTATTGGATACGTGCATTCCTATGAACTGTTTAAAAAACCGAAAACGATTAAAAGTATTCTTCGGCCGGTAGAATTGGTACCAGAAACGATGTTGGTGCATGATATTTTAAAGGTGCTAATCAAGAAAAGAAAAAGCCTTGCTGTAGTTTTAGATGAATACGGTGGTACGTCGGGTATTATGACTATGGAAGACATTGTAGAAGAGCTTTTTGGTGAAATTGAAGATGAGCATGATTCAACGGACCTTATCGAAGAACAAATGAATGATACTTCATTCAAATTTTCTGCTAGACTAGAGGTAGACTATTTAAATGAAAACTATAAACTTGAATTGCCAGAAGGCGATGAGTATGAAACTCTAGGCGGATTGATCGTTCATGAAACAGGAGAAATTCCTGAACGAGAACAAGAAATTAGTATTGAAAATTTTCGTTTTACCATATTAGAAGTATCAAACACAAAAATTGATCTGGTGTTGCTAGAAGTTATTGCAGCAGAATAGCGTGTTGCGGCACCTTCATTATTTGGCAATCTTGATAAATTGAGGTTAGCATAAAAACTAATCACTCTGATGTACTTCTCCTTTTTATTAAATTTCAAGTAGCCCACTACAAAAGCGAATACAACAGTCTTCTGAGATTTAAATCTAAACTCAAACCTCTTGGAATAGAGCATCTACAGCTCCAATAGATACCTTCAATAAATTTGAACAGGTGAAAAGAAAATAGTAATTTCGCCACCCAATAACATTAGAGATAAATAAATACTCCATAGTATGGCAATTTTAGAGAATATTAGAAAACGGACTACCGTTTTGATTTTGGTAATCGCCTTAGCACTTTTTGCATTCATCGTATCAGGTATTTTTACTGCTGATAATTTTGGCGGTGGAAAGATTGGGTCTTCGGTGGCAGAGGTTAACGGAGAAGATATATCTGTGGATGTCTTTAGAAGAAAAATGGATATTGCTACCAGAAATAATGCCAACAATACATCTTCAATGCAGTTGGTAAATAATGTCTTCGATCAAGAAGTAAGAAGTGCGATTTTATCTCAACAATTTGATGACTTAGGTATCAATATCGAGGAAGATCAAATCATGAACTACATTAAGAATATTCCAGGGTATGCTCAGAGTCCGCAGTTTCAAGATGAAAATGGCTTTTTTGACGAAGGAAAGTTTCGTGACTTCATTTTAGATATGAAAGAAAGAAATGATGGTTCGTACCAATTATGGTTACAAGATGAAAAAAACATCATTCAAAGCAATAAGGAACAAACGTATTATAACCTGATTAAGGCAGGTGTTGGTGCAACTTTAAAAGAAGGTGAGTTAGATTATAAACTTGCAAACGATAAAATCGATTTACGCTATGTTAGAATACCTTTTTCGAGTATTCCTGATAGTTCTATTGCCGTCTCGAAGGGAGAAATAGAGAGTTACATTAAAGCTCACGAGGAAGATTTCAAACAAGAGAAGTCTAGAGATATTCAATTTGTATACTTCGAAGAGAAGGCTTCAGCAGCTGATGAGACTGCCGCAAAAGAAGAGCTTGTGAAGTTGATGGATAACAGAGCAGAATATAATGAGTCTACCAAACAGACCGATACAATTTTAGGTTTTAGAAATACTAGTAACATAGGGGAATTTCTAGATCGGTATTCTGATATTAAATTTGATACGATATTTAAGTCAAGAGGAGAATTACCTGTACAATTTGCAGATACTCTTATCAATTTGAAAGTTGGTGAAACCTATGGCCCTTACCGCGATGGAAATTATTTTAAGATTTCTAAAATGGTGGCGAGAAAAGCAGAAGGTTCTGTTAAGGCAAGCCATATTCTAGTAGCTTATGAAGGTGCACAGAGAGCAAATCCAGAGGTGAAAAGAACAAAAGAGGAAGCAGAAGAAAGAGCAAAAGAATTATTGCGTGATGCAAAAAAAGCAGGCGCTGATTTTGCTGAATTAGCAAAAGCAAATTCAGATGGTGGTTCTGCACCTACTGGCGGAGATTTAGGTTTTTTCAGAAGAGAAAAAATGGTTCCTGCTTTTAGTGATTTTGCGTTTGCGAATAAGATTGGAAATATAGGAATGGTAGAAACGGAGTTTGGTTTTCATGTAATTAAGGTTGACGACAAGCAAGATCTCGTACAAATTGGTCACTTGGCTCGTTTGATTGAAGCCTCCGAGGAAACTATCAATACTCTGTTTACTGATGCTACTAAATTTGAGATGGCAACCACGTCAGGCGAAAAGAACTTTCCAGATTTAGCAAAAGATGAAAACTATACAGTTAGAAACTATAAAGCTAGAGAGCTAGATGAAAACATTCCTGGTCTTGGTACACAACGTGGTTTAGTGCAATGGATTTTTAATGACGACACAGAGCTTGGAGATATTAAAAGATTTAATGTAAATAATGGGTATGCCATTGCTCAGCTAACAGCAATTTATAGAGAGGGAACAATGTCAGTTGAAGATGCATCTGCTAGGGTATTACCTTTAATTCGAAAAGAAAGAAAGGCAGATCAGATCATTGCTCAGTATCAAGGGAAGTCTATGGAAGATATCGCAAGCGATTCAAACGTTACGATTTCTAATGCAACAGCTTTGACGGTAAAATCACCAACCATACCAGGTGCGGGAAGCGAACCCGTAGTCGTTGGTACCGCTTATGCCATGAACGAGGGCGAAACTTCGGGTTTGATCGAAGGACAATCTGGTGTTTTTATGATCAATGTCACTAGAAAAGAGGAAGCAGCTCAGTTAGATAATTATAGTACCTATGCAAATACATTAACTACGACCAGTACTTCGCGAGTTACTACAGCGGTTTACAATGCTTTGAAAGAAGCTTCTGAAATAGAAGATAATAGAGCTACCTTTTATTAACAAAGTAGTCATACAATAATGGAAAGCCTCCTGATAACAGGAGGTTTTTTTATAAAATCATTTCTTTAAATGAGATCACAATTGGATAACCTTTATCCTTAAAATAATAAGGTGTGGCAGCGTCACCTGTGGCTAAAACAAAATCACCTCCCCAACCACCTAAACTTTTGACGACCCCCGTATAGTCAGAAAACAATTGTGATTTAACGGTAGCTATACCAAGTGTAGTCGAAAGCAGGCTTTCATGAGCAACTATTAGATCTTCAAATTCCTGAAGACTTGTTGAAGCAACCATCTCTCGCGTCAGCTGAGTAATTTGAGTTACAAGCTTTTGTTTATCAAAATTTCTTTCTCGATAGGCGGTTATGGCTTCCCTACTGTTTTTCTTTTTATTTAAAAAAACAAAGTAAATCTGATCAGCAAAAGATGGTTTTTGATCAACTATTTTCAAATTAGGTTTTTCATTTATCAGCTGATATAGAATAGGAGCTTCAGTTTTGGCGCAAGCGATATCATATCCACTTCCGCCAAAGGTGTTTTTTAGTAGTTCATACGCGTCTACTTTCGCCCATTCGGCAATATTGTTAATTAGGGTAGATGATGAACCCAAACCCCAATTTCTAGAAAAAGTGAGTCTTGTTTCAATACGATAACCTAGTTCCTCTTTTAAGAAACTTAGATTTAGTTGTCGTGCTTGGATAAGAATGTTTTGAAGTGCCTCGGAGACTTCTTGATCTGTTGAACTGATTTCTTTGAAGGTTTCGATTTCGTATGTTGCTTCAAACCACACCCTATTTGTTTCATCCAAACTTCTCCAATAAATATGTTTGGTCCTTGTATTAGATACGGATAAAAATTGACCAAATTTTGTTGGTATTGCCCAGGCCAATGCTCCATCTAAGACAGCATATTCTCCCGACAATAAAAGTTTTCCGTTGCTGTAAAATTCTTGACTCATAGGCCTCTTAGATTTTCGAAAGCCTTCACAACAGAACTGTGCGTTGCCGTATTCTTTTTAAAATGATTCGTTAGGGTTATTTTTTCTTCTTCGGTGGCACCTAATTGATTTAGAATGTTCAATAAATGCATCTTCATATGACCTTCTTGAATTCCGGTAGTAACCAATGATCGAATAGCAGCAAAATTTTGTGCAAGTCCTGCAACAGCGACAATTTGCATAAGTTCTTTTGCAGAAGGTTTTTGTAAAATTTCTAAAGCAAGTTTTACCAAAGGATGTAAGTTTGTCAAACCACCTACGGTACCCAATGCCAAAGGAATTTCAATCCAGAATTTAAAAATTCCATTTTCAATACTTGCATCTGTAAGACTTGTATAGTCTCCATCTTTAGCTGCATAGGCATGTACTCCAGCTTCTACAGCTCTAAAATCATTTCCGGTTGCTAAAATGACAGCGTCGATACCGTTCATAATTCCTTTATTGTGAGTCACAGCGCGATGTGGTTCGACCTTAGCAATGGCGATGGCTTGTATCATTTTATTCGCAAACTCAGACGCTTTTTTTGGGTCATTCGTTAGGCGCTCTACTGGGCAACTGACTTCCGCTCTGACTAGGCAGTTTGGAACATAATTACTGAGAATGCTCATGACAATTTCAATATTCTTTTCTTCGGCAGTAAACGGTGAATACTGCAAAGCTTCCCTTTTAAATGTCTTTGCAAATTGCTCTAAACAGGAGTTGATAAAATTTGCTCCCATTGCATCTAGTGTTTCAAAAGTGCAGTGCAATTGAAAATAGCCTTTAAGTTTTTCAGATTTATTTCGAAGCTCAATTTTTGAAATACCGCCACCGCGTTTCTCCATATTTTTGGTAATGGCCGTTGCTTCTTGGAGTAATATGGGTTTTACCATTCGAAAAAAAGCTTTTAACTTTTTCTCATCACCGGGATACATAAAATGAACTTGGCCTATTTTTTCGGTACCTATAATGCTTGTTTTGAATCCACCACGGTCTAACCAAAATTTTGCCGCTTTACTAGCCGCAGCCACTACCGAACTTTCTTCAATAGCCATGGGGATGGCATACAAGCTATTATTGATTAAAAAATTCGGAGCAATGCCAAGTGGTAAATAGTAGTTTGATATTGTATTTTCAATAAACTCGTCATGAAGCTTTTGCAACTCGGTGTCAGCGTTCCAGTACTTTTTTAAAATAGCTTTTGATATTTCTGAATTGTGGGTGTAATTGGTGACAATCCAATCGATTTTTTCTTCTTTCGTGAGTTTCGAAAACCCCTCTATAGGCGTATGCATGAAGTATTTGGTTTGTTGGGTAAAGATAGGAATAAAGGCAGATGGACTCAAAACTTGATTTCATTTACCTGACAGGTAAAAAATGTAGTCTTTTTTAAAGCAAACTGCTATTATTCTTCTAATTATTAGTAAACTTGAAAGATTTAACTCATTTCACATATTTATGAAAAAATTAAACATTTTGTTGTTTTTGTTAATGCTCGTTTTGACTCCAACATTTGCTCAAAAAAAGCAGATTACAGTTGAAGATATTTATAATGGAGCTTTTCGAACAGAAGGTTTAGACGTCCTGAGATCGATGAATAACGGAAAGCAGTATACAGTTTTGAATACCAATCGAGTTACAGGAACAACCACCTTAGACGCCTATAATTATCACACCTTAGAAAAGGTAAAAACTATCGTTTCTTCAGCCGATTTAAATGGTATAGAAAGCTTCTCTTCGTACGAATTTACTAAAGATGAAAAGAAAATACTTTTGGCTACGGCATTAGAGCCGATTTTCAGACGATCAAAATTGGGTATTTTCTATGTTTATGATATTGCATCGAAAAGTCTGGTGAAAATTGCAGATCATAAAATTCAAGAGCCTAGCATTTCACCTAATGGTAAAGAAGTTGCGTATGTTTTTGAAAATAATATTTACATTTTCAATATTGAATCAAAAAGCACAGAACAAATTACCGCAGATGGTGAGAAAAATAAAATCATAAACGGAGTAACCGATTGGGTTTATGAAGAAGAATTTGCCTTTGTTAGGGCTTTTCAATGGAATACGACTGGAAGCAAGATTGACTTTTTACGTTTTGATGAGACCAATGTGCCTGAGTTTTCTATGGATGTTTACGGTACTGATCTTTATCCTAAACCATATGTTTTCAAATATCCGAAAGCTGGAGAAGAGAATGCAAAAGTATCCTTGCATTTATACGATCTAAAAACGCAGAACACTTCAAAAGTTGATTTAGGTGAAGCCTATTATATTCCTAGGATTAAATGGATGAATAACCCGAACAAGTTAAGTGTTCAAACCATCAACAGACATCAAAATCATTTAAAACTACATACCGTAGATGCAAGAACCAATGAAGCCTCTATTTTATTAGAAGAAACAGATAAAGCTTATATTGATATAACCGACAACTTAACCTTCTTGGCCGATGACAGTTTTATATGGACCAGTGAGCAAGATGGGTACAATCATATTTATCTATACAGTGAAGCAGGACCTCTAATGAATCAGATTACAAAAGGAGATTGGGAAGTGACCAAATACTATGGCTATGATCAAAATGAAGATCGAATTTATTACCAATCTACCGAGAATGGATCAATAAATAGAGGAGTTTATAGCATTGAAAGTGGTGGTACAGGAAAGAAACAGTTAGCAACAAAAGCAGGAACAAATTCTGCCGATTTCAATACCAACTTTACTTATTTTATTAATACCTATTCTAATGCTTATACTCCAAATACCTATACCCTTCATAAGGCTTTAACAGGTAAGAAAATAAAAGATATTAAGGATAATACGGCCCTATTAAATAAGCTAGAAAGCTATGAAATGAGTGCTAAAGAGTTCTCAACGATTTCTATCAACGGAAATGATTTGAATATGTATATGATGAAACCTAAAGATTTCGATACATCAAAAAAGTATCCGTTATTAATGTATCAGTATAGTGGTCCGGGATCTCAAAATGTTTCAAATCGATGGAATGGCGCCAATGATTATTGGCATCAAATGTTAGTTTCTGAGGGGTATATTGTAGTTTGCGTTGACGGTCGCGGAACGGGCTTTAAAGGTAGCGACTTTAAAAAGGTTACCTATATGAATTTGGTAAAGTATGAGACGGAAGATCAAATCGCTGCGGCAAAAAAGTTAAGTGAACTCCCATACATTGATGAGAAAAGAACCGGAATTTGGGGCTGGAGTTTCGGTGGTCATATGGCTACCAATTGTATTTTAAAAGGGAATGATGTTTTTGAAACAGCAATTGCGGTAGCTCCAGTAACCTCATGGCGTTTTTATGATACAATTTATACAGAACGATTCATGCGAACACCAGAAGAAAACCCTAGTGGTTACGACGATAATTCACCTTTCAATTACCCTGAATTACTGAAAGGAAACTATTTACTGATTCATGGTTCTGGTGATGATAATGTACACGTGCAAAATAGTATGCGAATGATTGAAGCTTTAATACAAGCCAACAAGCAATTCGATTGGGCTATATATCCAGATAAGAATCATGGCATTTACGGAGGGAACACCCGTATACAATTGTTTAATAAAATGACTAGTTTTTTAAAATCGAACTTATAATTAAACCTAATTATTTATGGAAGGTACAGTGAAACCAGCACATCAAAAAGAACTTTTCGGACATCCCGTAGGGCTATATGTTTTGTTCTTCACAGAAATGTGGGAACGTTTTTCCTATTACGGTATGAGAGCTTTATTAACGATCTATATGACCGCTAAAACACTTGAAAATGATCCGCAAAGTGGTTTGGGTTGGACAAGCACGGAGGCACTTGCTTTATATGGTTGGTATACGATGTTGGTATACTTGATGAGTATTCCTGGAGGTTTTATTGCTGACCGTTTAATTGGACAAAAGAAAGCAGTTACAATAGGCGCGATTTTATTAACGGCTGGTCACGGGGTTTTGGCGATCGATGCCGTTTGGGCTTATTATACAGGTCTTGGATTAGTAATTCTTGGAGTTGGAATGTTAAAGCCAAATATATCTACTATGGTAGGCGGCTTATATAAGCAAAACGATATTCGTAGAGATAAGGGATTCAGTATTTTTTATGTTGGTATAAATTTGGGATCATTCACAGCCTCACTTTCCGTTGGTTTGGTAGCTGCGTTATACGGTTGGCATTATGGTTTCGGTCTGGCTGGTATTGGAATGTTATTAGGTCTTTTAGTTTACTTGTATGGGCAACGATTTTTAACCCATGTAGGAAATGAACCAACGAAAGAAGAGAAGTCCAATGATATCAGTATAGGTACTCTTACTTCGCAATTGTTTAAATCGCCCTTACAGCTGGGTATCACAGTATTAATTGTGATCTATGCTGTATATGCTGGTTTGACCTATGATGGAAATGATAGCTGGGGGTTTACGGCACTCTATCTGTTTCTTGCTTTTGTAACTGGCATGATGATGATGATTTATAAAAATTTGAACGGACAAGTTGAGAAAGATAGGTACGTAGTTTTACTATTATCACTATTAATGGTAATAGTATTCTGGGGTTGTTTCGAGCAAATGGGAGGATTAATGAATCTTTACGCAGAAGAAAAAACCAATAGAATGTTGATGGGGTGGGAGGTTCCAACGGCTTGGTTCCAAGGAGCCAATGCTGGTTTTATAATTTTATTCGCTGTCTTGGTTGCAAACTTTTGGGCGAAAAGAAAGCTAAAGGGAAAAGAAGCCTCATCATTATTCAAAATGGCTGTGGGAGTTATCATAATGGGTGTGGGTTTTGTTTATATGGTTTTGGCATCGATGCAATACGAGGCAAATGGAAGTTCAGCAATGTACTGGTTGGTACTTGCATATCTGTTCCACACTTTAGGAGAATTGTGTTTATCTCCAGTCTCTCTATCATTCTTTACTAAATTGGCACCGGCAAGATATATGGCTTTAATGATGGGTGTGTATTGGGCAGCAACGGGTTTAGGAAATAAAGTTGCCGGCGTAATTGGAGAAAAATCACAAGAAGCAGGTGAATTTGAAATATTCTTAGGGCTATTTATATTTGCGGTTGCATTTGGTCTTTTAGTAATTCTATTATTGAAGCCTCTTAAAAGGTTAACCCATGGAGCTGAAGATAAAGAAACCATCATCCACGATGACGAAACTGAGGGTTTTGAATTATCAAACCACTAACACTTTATTCAAAATAAAAACTTCCTTTTTCACCGGTATAGTGAAAAGGGAGGTTTCTTTTTTTACAGGTGGTTTTCCATCGATTAATATAACTATGATAATTGCTTCCATCTGCTATAATAACCGATGGACTAGTGGTATCGATAAGTCTGTCTAAATTAAGTTTGGGTGATTGTGTCAGTAAAATGTAATGGGCTTTTTGTGTTGGATAAACCCCCGAGCTATCGACCACAAGAATTTTTTGTTTTTGAAATGAATAGCTATTGTATAAAGGTTTAATGGTGATGTTTTCGATACGCTCTGCTATAAAATAGTCTTTATCAAGATAGCTGTCGACTGTCCTACTATTTGTGATTACTTCTAAATACTTTCCTTTTCGATTTGCGATTGTAGAAATTTTGCTTTGATGCGGAATAAATAGGCTTTCCTTTTTAGTAGATTCATAAGAGGTATATAAGGACCAAATTTGAAGTCCTAATATAGAAATTAATAGAAAAGAAAGCCTTTTATACGTAGTCTTAGTGCCGGAGATGACTAAGCCTATAATCACCAGGTATGATAATAGCAATTGAGGAGCGTCAAAAGAAATATTCTTAAAAAGAAAAGTTTCCTGTTGTCCCACCCAAGCAATGATACTATTGATAAATGCAATAAGAGAATTATAAAAACTAACTATGAAATCGGGTAGGATATTAAATAGTGCCAGACAGATAACAAGTATTCCGACCCCTAAAATAATTCCTAAGAAAGGGACAATTAATAAGTTGGATACAAAGAATAATCCAGGAAACTGATGAAAATAGAAGAGACTGATAGGAAGTACCCCTAATTGAGCTGCAATGCTCACTGAAAGCAACTGCCAGATTTTTTTAATAATGATGTTTTTAGGAAACCATAGTTTTTGAAGTAGCGGATACAGCCAGACAATGGCAAAGACCGCTGCGTAGCTCATTTGAAACCCTACTTGAAATAATAACATCGGGTTAATGATTAATAAAATGAAAAACATAGAAAGTGCTAGAATATTGAAAGTATTGCTGGGTCTATTTAAGTAAAGTGCATAGGCAACAAAAGAGAACATGGTCACTGCTCGGATAATTGAGGCAGAAAAACCAGCAAGTAAAGCAAAGCACCAAAGGAGTATCACAATCGTGATTAATTTTAATGTTCTTCCTTTAGGTAGCTTTTCTAAGGGTTGTAATAGAAACTGCAAGAGCAATAATAGAATTCCGATATGTAATCCAGAAAGTGCTAAAATATGTACTGCACCAGCGTTTTTGTAATTGTCGTAGGTGTTTTCAGAAATATCGTTTCGATCTCCTAAAAGTAAGGCTTTAATAACGCTTAGTTCATCCTTGCCAAAGCGTGCTTTTTGAAGCTTAGCAATAATTTTTGAGCGTTGCTTAGCAGCGAATCCGTAGATGCTCGTCGAACTATTTTTTAATAGTACAAAGCGAGTTTTATCTGAATATAGTTGATTATAGATTCCAATTTTTTCTAAGTAATCTTTAAAGTTGAATTGATGTTGATTAAGCGGTTTTTTAACTTTTGAAAGTTTATCGTAAACCATTAATTCTTGATCAATATGAAGCCTAGGTTGAAGAGAATCAGAAGAAATATTCAATAGAATCTTTCCAGATGTTGGTTGTTTATTAACAGACTTCACCAGTGCTATATATCTATCAGAATAACGATTCGATTTTAGTACTTCTCGAATTTTTAATTTTAAAACCGGAGTGTCTTTTACATCAATATGTCCATAATAATTGGATTGATTTTTTGGCTTCCATAATGAAATGGCAAAAACGCCAATACATGTTGTAGCCAGAAGAGCCATCAGACCAAATGACGTTGAATTTTTATTTCTATAAAATAGGAAGCCCATGAAGAGAATGGCCAAAAGCGTAATACCTCCCGAAATCGGAATACTTAGATCTAAATAATTGCCTAGTAAAATTCCTAGAACTAAAAAGAAAGTTAGTTTTATAGGAATAAATTTGAGAAGATTCATTAACGTAATTTCTTACGTTAAATGTAATGAAATATTCGTGTATTGCTAAAGTACTCGTGTAGCTTTCACGAAGGCAGAATTCCAATAGCCTTCACGTAATGAAGATACAATAACGCCTCTTGAAGAAGAGGAATGAATAAATTTAACTTCATTATTTTCAGTAGCAACGACCATGCCTACATGATTGATGCGTTTTCCACGCTTTTTGGTTTTAAAGAATAACAAGTCACCTTTTACGACTTTACCAATTCGAACGCGTTTTCCCTTTTCTGCCATATGATAAGATACTCTAGGCAATGGTACGTCATGCTCGCCAAAAGCTACATAGAGCAAACCTGAACAGTCCATACCTTTTTTAGTAGTGCCACCATATTTATAACGTGTTCCTGAGAAGGTTAATGCAGTATTAATAATATTGTCAGCTTTAGAAAGTTCTACTCGTTTTCTTACACTAGGTCTTCGACGTTCATCAACTTTTGGCTCAGAAGCTGCAACGCTAACGGTTCGTTTTTTAGGGGACTTACTATAGCTTGTTTTCTTTTTCACCACTCCACAACTGGACAGTGAAATAATCAAAAAAAGACAAATGAATTTTTGTAATTGCATAGCGTTCTTGCTGCTCATGCCCTCAAAATTAATGAAATATTATAAAACTAGATATTCTCAGCGTTTGATAAACTAAGATATCCTTCAATTTTCAGAACGGCACTTTTTCTGGTTCTATTGTTTTCGTGTTGTTTTATTCGTCGGCTTTGAACAGAAATTTAGCACATTAGTTAGCCTTAGCTTTTAAGTTGTCTAAAATTGAAGAAGCTACTTTAGCACTTGCGCCTTCTCCTCCAAGTTTTTGTTCAAGACTGCTATACGCTGCTAGCTGAGTTTCTCTAAAAGTACCTGAAACTACTTTTTGAAGTTCTGATACAAGATTTTGGCTGGTCAGTTCATCTTGAATGAGTTCTTTGACAATCTCTTTTTTCATGATGAGGTTTACTAAAGAGATATAATCTAAGGTTATAATCCGTTTGGCAATTTGATAAGATAGCCAACTTGCTTTATAGCAGACCACTTGTGGTACTTTGAACAATGCTGTTTCTAATGTAGCTGTGCCACTTGTTACTAAAGCAGCATGGGCAACATTTAGCAGTTCATAGGTTTGATTGGAAATAAATTTAATACTCGAATTTTTCAAGAAGGGTTGATAAAATTCTTTTTCTAAACTTGGTGCTCCAGCTATTGCAAATTCATAATCTGGAAAACTAGAGACAATGGAAGTCATGATTGACAACATTTTTTGAACTTCTTGTTGACGACTACCTGGTAAAAGAGCAATAATTGGTTTTTCAGAGGAAAGACTGTGCATAGAGCGAAAATTAGAAGAGGATACTTTCGATCTATTTTCAATGGCATCAATCAAAGGGTGACCCACAAACTCTACATGAAAATTATGCTTCGCATAAAATGCGGTTTCAAAAGGAAGTATGACATACATAGCGTCAATATCCCTTTTTATTTTGTTAATTCTACTTTCTCTTGAAGCCCAAATTTGAGGGGAGATGTAGTAGTTGGTATAAATGTTCTGTGCCTTTGCCCATTTTGCTATACGGAGATTAAATCCTGAATAATCAATAAAAATTAATACGTCAGGTTCGTACTTGGCTATGTCTTGTTTGCAAAATTTGATATTTCCGAAGATGGTAAAAAGGTTTTGTATCACTTCGATGAAACCCATAAAAGCCATTTCCTTATAGTGTTTGACCAAAGTACCACCAGCCTGCTGCATGAGATCACCACCCCAACAGCGTATGTCGGCATTTTGATCTATTGCTTTGAGTGCCTTGATCAAATTTGATCCGTGAAGATCTCCCGATGCTTCTCCTGCTATGATATAGTACTTCATTCTATTGTTCAGTCACGCCACTTTTAATATCAAAATTTGACCTGAAAAGATTTTTAAAATACTTTGTAGTAGAGAATAATCAAAGCTGTTAAAATAGTGGCAATTAACACACCTTTTGCTCTATTATCTCTGCGAATTCTTAAAAACATAAAAAACGCAATGAGATTTAAAATTGCACCCAATGCTAACAAACTTCCAATATGGCCTTGTTGGATAGCTGCGTCAAAGGTTTCCGAAATACTTAAATCTGAAAACAATAAGACGTATAAAAGGGTACCTATAGTATTCGCAATAATACCCACGATAAAACCAATGATGAGTTCCTTTTTATGCATGTAAATTCCAGTTATTTATATTTTGAATAGCGTGATGTGCGGTTAAGTCGAACTGTGTTGGAACTACTGAAATATATCCATTCGCTAAAGCCCATTCATCGGTATCTTCTCCTTTATCGAGTAGTTCAAACTCGCCTGTTAGCCAATAATAATCTTTTCCCATAGGATTCGTCCGTTTATCAAACTTTTCTTTCCAATTGGCGCGGGCCTGTCTACAGACTTTTATTCCTTTTATTTCTTTCTCACTCAACTTAGGAATGTTCACGTTTAATACAACTCCTTGAGGAATTCCATTCGAAAGTGCTTCTTGAACTATTTTTTTTACAAAAACTTCAGCATGACTAAAGTCCGCATTCCAGCCATAATCACATAAAGAAAATCCGATAGCAGGAACCCCTTCAATACCCGCTTCAATAGCAGCGCTCATTGTACCCGAATAAATAACATTAATGGAAGAATTTGAGCCGTGATTTATACCGCTTACACAAATATCAGGCTTTCGACCCAATAACTCTTGAAGTGCCATTTTTACACAGTCCGCGGGAGTACCACTACAACTATATTCTTCATTTGCTCCATTCTCGAGATCAAGCTTCATTTTCTTAGAATATAGGGCAATATCAAGGGTGATTGCATGTCCTTTTCCAGATTGCGGACTGTCAGGTGCAACTACCACGACATCACCAATTTCTTTCATGTAACGAACCAATGCGCGTAATCCGGGTGCAGTTATTCCGTCATCATTAGTCACAAGAATTAAAGGTTTGGTCACAGTATATAATTTAAGTTGTAAAAATACGTTTTTAAAAAAGATATGCCTTCCACTGAGAATAACAAAAAAAGTAAGTCTCCAAGATATACTGGCATGGTTTTTTCAGTATCTTAGAGAAACTGATCAAAACCAGATAAAATAGTACCCAGAAGCTCTGTTTAATGCTTCGAAAATTGAATTAGGAAATTAAAATAGAAAAATGAAAAAGAATTTTGCCTACGGTTTATTTACCTTACTCATAGCGGTTGCTTCGTGCAGCTTTACCAACAAGACGTTTGAAAATGATGATAAAGATAAATTACTAATTGATATCATTACTTATGTTTTGTCTAAAGGACATTATGAACCAAAAGATATTGATGATGATTTCTCGGCAAATGTTTTTGAGGACTTCATTGATATAATTGATCCAACAAAGCGGTATTTTTTAGAATCAGATATCAAAGAATTTGAAGCTCAAAAATTTCAAATCGATGATCAAATAAAAAACACGGATATTACTTTTTTCAATATCGTACACGATCGCTTGGTTCAAAGAATGAGTGATGCAGAAGACATTTATAAGGAAGTGTTGGAAAAACCTTTCGATTATTCCAAAGATGAAACCATTAATATCGAATATGATAAAATGGATTTTGCAGCCACAAGAGAAGAATTGAAAGAGCGGTGGAGACAGCAGTTGAAATATGCTACCTTAAATACTTACGATTCCAAACTTTCGAATGCTAAAAAAGATGCTGAAAACGGAAGTACATCTGAAGATGATAAGGAAGAAACAAAGTTAACACCTGAAGAAGCTGAAGCTTCAGCTAGGGAATCAAGTAGAAAGACCCTGGCCGAATTTTTTGACTTCGTAGGAGATTTACAGCGTAAAGATTGGTTTGTGCAGTATATCAATACCATTGTTGATGAATTTGATCCACATACGTTTTATTTTGCTCCAGAGGATAAAGAAAAATTTGATACTAGCATGTCAGGTAAGTTTGAAGGAATTGGAGCGCGTCTACAGAAAAAACCTGAAGGGGCTAAGATTACAGACATCATTTCAGGTGGTCCTGTTTGGAGAGATGCTCGTTTAGAGGTTGGTGACTTGATTGTTAAAGTAGGTCAAAAAGGCGAGGAACCTATTGACATTGTCGGCATGCGTCTAGAAGATGCTATCAAAATGATTAAAGGTCCAGAAGGAACCGTTGTTGATTTGACGGTACGAAGAATTGACGGTTCTTTAGAAGTTATTTCATTAACTAGAGACGTTGTTGAATTGGAAGAATCCTTCGCAAAATCTGCCAATATAATTAAAGAAGATCAGCGATTTGGACTCATCAATTTGCCAAAGTTTTATGTTGATTTTGACGATTATAGTGAACGAAATGCAGCAACCGATGTTGCTAAAGAAGTCGAACGTTTGAAACTCGAAGGAGCGGAAGGACTTATTCTAGATTTACGTGATAATGGAGGAGGATCGTTAAAGACGGTTGTTGAAATGGCTGGTTTGTTTATTAAGGACGGTCCGATTGTACAGGTACAGTCTTCAGATAAAGGAAAAGACGTTTATGACGATAAAGATGAGCGTATTCAATGGGATGGTCCATTGGTAATCTTGGTCAATGAACTTTCCGCCTCTGCCTCTGAAATTTTGGCGGCAGCAATGCAAGACTATAAAAGAGCGGTGGTTATAGGAAGTAAGCAGACTTTTGGCAAGGGAACAGTTCAGAATGTCATTGATCTTAATAATATTGTAAGAAGTAATGAGAATGGCGACCTAGGAGCATTGAAATTAACCACTCAAAAATTCTATCGTATAAACGGAGGATCAACGCAGTTGGAAGGTGTAAAAAGTGATGTAGTGGTGCCAGACAGGTATAGTTATATTGACATTGGTGAGCGTGACCAATCGAATCCTTTAAAGTGGGATAAAATTACACCAGCTGATTATACGTTATGGAACGGTTATATCGACTACGAAAAAACGGTTGCTAATAGTACAAAAAGACTGTCAGAAAATCCGCAAGTGAAATTGATTGAGGAAAATGCAAAATGGATACAGTCGCAACAAGAGGAAACTGAAATTTCTTTAAATTATGATGCTTATAAAAGTGAAGTAGAAAAGGATCGTAAGAAATCTGATTATTTCAAGAAGTTAAATGATTATGATTCACGACTGACTTTTGAGTCATTGAAATATGAACAAGAGTTGTTCACACAAGATTCTGTGCTCAGAGAAAAAAGAGATCGTTGGCATAAGAACTTGGCGAAAGATGTATATGTTGAAGAAGCGGTCAATGTATTACAAGACCTGAAGATGAACAATTTAAAGAATGCAAAATTGGCTAGTGTAAAAGGCTAGTATTTAATTGAAACTATAGAATATAAAAAGCCTTGCTACATAAAGCAAGGCTTTTTTGTTTTTCTAATGAATACAAATAATTAGTTCGTGCTTAAAGGTTTGAGTTTCTCCGCGTGCATCTTTCGCAATTTTGACAATTTTGGAGTGATTACCGCACTGCAATACCCTTGTGAACTATTATTATTATAATAATCTTGATGATAGTCCTCGGCTTCATAAAAAGTCCCTAAGGCACTTATTTCTGTTACTATAGGGTCTTCATAGTAAGACGCTATTTCTTTCTTTACCTGTTCCGCAGTTTCTTTTTGATTTTCGTCATGATAATAAATTACCGATCTGTATTGAGTACCCACATCTCCACCTTGACGATTTAAGGTTGTTGGATCATGGCTCGTCATGAAAATTTCCAAAAGATCTTTATATGAGATTAAATTTTCGTCAAAAGTAACCTGAACTACTTCGGCATGACCCGTAAGACCAGAACATACTTCTCTATAGGTAGGTTTACCTGGTGCCGTTCCTCCTGTATATCCAGAAACAATTTTTTCGACTCCATTTACCCGTTGAAGCACAGCTTCAACACACCAAAAACATCCTCCTCCAACTGTAGCCAGTTTTAATCCTTTATTACCCATTGTTTACCCTTTCTTTTTGTAATTGCATAGATTCTGAATTGATACAATAGCGAAGTCCGCTTGGCTCTGGTCCGTCAGGAAAAACATGACCTAAATGCCCGTCACAAGTATTGCACATGACTTCTACTCGGACCATTCCAAAGGCAGTGTCTTTCTCATACTTAATCGCGTTCTCTTCAATAGGCTGCGTAAAGCTAGGCCACCCTGTTCCTGATTCAAATTTAATAGTCGAATCAAATAGAGGAGTATCGCAACAAACACAATTATATTTACCCGCCTCATGTATTCCACAGAGCGCTCCAGAATGAGGTGCTTCTGTTCCTTTTTTTCTAGTGATTCTAAATTGTTCTGGGGTTAGAAGTTCACGCCATTCAGTTTCTGTTTTTTCTACCCTATTAGTTGGGGTAGGATTTCCATTTACGCTAAAATGAATAATATCTTTCCATGTAAGCATATTGATTTTCCTTTCTTTTTTAAGGGATAATACCCAAAATATTAAAATTAATTTGTCTTAAACAAGTTAGCGATAAACTCATTAAAAACCTCAGTTTTTTAGTCGGTAATTGCCCCTAGTTCTTACAATTATTTGATCTTAGTTCGTATCATATAAATTGAATTAACTTTGTGCAATGTTGAAAACAAAATCATTCCAAAATAATAGAATAACCTATACTATTTTACTACTATTATGTGTTATCGGTTTTTGGTTATTTGAAAATTTTTATACTCCAAATATATACTCTGAGAATGTTGATACTGAGAATAGAACTATTTTGCCTGAGCTATTTCAACCAAGTTCTACAACTGGAGATATTGTCAAACACGAACATTTTACACTTTCTTACAATGAACCTTTTGAACAAGCGGAATGGGTGGCGTATATGCTTAAAAAAGAACATTTGACTTATGATGATCGTAAAAGACCTTATTTTATTGAAGACCCAAAAGTCAAAACTAAATCTGCCGATTGGCGAAATTACAAAGGTTCAGGTTATGATAGAGGACATTTATGTCCTGCGGGAGATCGCAGATTTTCTAAACAGGCCTACAATGAAACCTTTTATACGAGTAATATAAGTCCCCAGAATAGGGAGTTTAATGCCGGTGTTTGGAATCAACTTGAAATGCAAATACGACGATGGGTGAAAAAAAATGGGACTCATTTCGTAATCACTGGTGGAGTCTTGCAGAAAGGCTTGGATGAAATAGGAGATGAGGACGTTGACGTGCCCAAATTCTATTATAAAATAATTGCAAAAGGAAATGCAGATAATCTGACAATGATTGGCTTTTTAATGCCCAACAAACCTAGTTCGAAACCAATAGAAGATTTTGTTGTTTCTATCGATAAAATAGAAGCTTTGACTGGGGTAGATTTTTTTCAAGATCTACCAGATGCACAAGAAAGTACATTAGAGAATATCATCAACTTAAAAGCCTGGAAATTCTAATTTTAAATACCTTCTTTAAGTCGGTTTGAATCGAGTTTTAAAAAGATAAATAATAGAATGGTAAAAGATAAGAGTCCTGACCCGCCGTAACTAAAAAAGGGAAGTGGTATTCCTACGGTTGGTAGAATGCCAATTACCATTCCTATATTGATAAAGTAATGAATAAATAGAATGGAAATAACCCCGTAACCATACATTCTACTAAAAGGGTTTTTCTGTCTTTCCGCCAAGTATACCAAACGCAGTAATATTAGGGTAAAGAGTAATACAACGGTTGTAGTTCCCACGAAACCCCATTCTTCACCCACGGTACTAAAAATATAATCTGAATGCTGTTCAGGTACAAAATCACCTTTTGTACGTGTGCCTTCTAAAAAGCCTTTCCCAAATTTTCCACCCGATTCAATAGCTTTTTCAGATTGATAGGTGTTATAGCCGATGGTCTTTCGTATTTTTTCAAGCTTCGCAGGATCTTTTTCAAGACGCAACCAAAGACTAAAACGATCACGATGGCGTTGTTCAAAAACACTATTAAAAACGAAATTTACAGATAAAGAAAAGAGAATGGCCACTACTGCTAGCGATATCATTGGCAAAATAGGAACTTTGAACGTTTTCTTTTTTAACAGTATAAACAACACAATAATCAACGTGACGAAAATACTCACCCATATCGTACCAAATATCAATGTTGTTATGAAAATTAATGCTGCAAGCATTGCCATGGCTAAGTAATACATAGGTAGCCCCTCTCTAAAAATCACAAATACCATGGCAAAGAAAACCAAGGCACTCCCTGGATCAGGTTGGGGTATAATAAGCGCAGCAGGAATAAAGATTACCAAAAAAGCATAGAGTTGATCTTTATTTCTCTTAATATCGGTTTGAATATCACTGAGATACTTGGCAAGCGCTAAGGCCGTAGCCACTTTTGCAAATTCAGAAGGCTGTAGATTAAAAAAACCAAGATCATACCAAGAAGTCGCACCTGCTATTGTTTTTCCAAATACGAAGAGTCCTAACAGCAACACTATAGTAATAATGTATAAAAGACTTGAAAAACGTTCGTAAAAGCTAGCTTCCAGAGCTAATACAATAATTATTGAAACCAAGCTCGCACCTATAAAGAAAAGTTGTTTGCCGTGAAGGGTGCCAAAATCAAAAAATGAGATGTCTGTTTCTGAAAATGTACTTGAATAAATATTAACCCAGCCTATGGTAAGTAGCGCTAAGTAAATAAATACACTAAGCCAGTCGATTCTTTTAAGGATACTTTTGCCAGCCATGCCTATTTCTTTAAACTGTCTTCTGTCGCTGGTTTAATGGCATGATTACTTCTCCAATTGTACTCATTAATTTTAAATGGTTTGCCACTATAGGGCTTGGCATATTCAGACTCTAGCGTTGTATTTAGCATAGTCTTTTCAAGATCTTTACGAGTAATTTCCCCCTTAAGGTATTTTTCAATCAAAAGAGAAGCGATATGACCTGCGTATCGAGCACCATAATATCCGTTTTTGATATAAACGGCAATAGCAATTTTAGGATTGTCAACAGGAGCAAAGGCTACAAATACGGAATTGTCGGTAAGCTGTG
>CALHCJ010000013.1 GCA_937936275.1 uncultured Flavobacteriaceae bacterium | reverse complement strand
TTCCCATTCTATATTTCCAGTAGCATCTACTTTCACAATCCAATTGTCATGAAAACCGTTGTTATGACTTCCATCACCATCATCGCTCATGGCATACCCTGTTAGGGCAAAACCACCATCTTTTGTTTGCACCAAACTTTGACCTCGATCGTCTTTACTACCCCCATAGGTTTTACTCCATTCCAAGTTTCCTTCAGAATCAAATTTCAAAAGCCAGTAATCATTGACCGCTAAATTTTTATCGATAATATCGCCATCAGTACTTTCTGAGTAACCTAAAACTGCATAGCCACCTTCGTTGGTAACAATAATTGCTTGAGCAGTGTCTTCGCCAGAACCCCCAAACGTTTTCACCCAATCGAGTTCTCCTAAAAATCTAGATTCATCAGCATCATTAATAACAACCACTTGCGTGTCTTTGGAACACCCAAAAACTAATATCAACAAAACTGAGAAAAGTACTATTCTCATCATTAGTTGGATTTACGAATGACAAAGAGACCTCCGTTGATATCACTTACTATAATTTTACCACTTTCAAAATACGGATACACACTCCAAACTCCGGCAAACTGTGCTCTATTAGTTGAAGGAAAAGTATCAAAAAAACCGGCTTCTGAAATATTCTTATTTGCAATTCCTGAAATATCTAATATTCGTACTCCAGCTGTATAGTTCGCTAAGAAATATTCATCTCCCTTTACATAACCGTTGTGGTCAATTGCACTGGTAGTTCCTAAGTATGAATCGTGTTCGACCGGATTATCTAAATCTGTAAAATCGAAGACAAGAGTTCTAGATTGGAATCCAAAATCGACCTCATCTAACTCGTCTCCAAGGATAAAATACCGCTGATCTTCGGTAAACCAACCCTGATGGGTATATGAGATATTCGGATAATCAACGGAAGCTATAAATCTAGGATTATCTTTATCAGTTACATCAGCAATAATAACGACATCTTCATTAGCCCCCACATAAATTTCTCTGCCTGCGTAGTCTTCATCTGGACCATTATATGTAATTACTTGTGCATCGTGGGAATAGCCGTTTTCAGCATAACCCCCTGCGACGACAGGGTTCTTAGGATCTTGAATATTGATAAAATGAGCCCCTCCGCGAAATTGATCGTTACGTGCTGTGCCGACAACGTAAGCGAAACCTGTTTCTTCGTTGATTACAATATTATGAGCATTACCGAAACCTGTATACCGCGCATCTGCTTCAAATGTAACTGGTGGCGAGCTTACTTCTCTGAGTTTTGTGAGGTCGAAAACCTGCATTCCGTGGCCGGAAGCTTCTGCGACGATAAATACGTGGTCTTCATAAACCTTAAGATCTCTCCATGAAATAGGGTCTCCTGCGCCAGGCAATTTTCCTAAGTATATGAAATTTTCTTCGTCTGAAATATCTACAAAAGCAACGCCGTTATCCAAACCCATTAAGGCATATTCTTTACTAGTGGTAGCATCAGTCCAACCCCAAATATCATTTCCTGATTGAGCAGAAAAATTAGCTAGATCGATATGACCAATAAAATCATATCCATCACAAGGGTAAATGCCAGCCATGCCATTTTCACAAGGCGTGATGTTGGTTTGAATAACCTCTGTATCGGGCGAATTTTCATCCATTGAACATGAAGAAATAAGCAAGAGGAAAAGACCTAAGAAAATACATTTTTTCATGGTTGTATTTTATTTCTCCCAAAGATAGTATTTATTCTATTTTGAGTCTGTAGTGGGCGTTCATATATACAACAGTTTAAAATCAAATTACCCTACAAAAGAGATGGTATTTATGGCGTCTAATGGGAATAGGCGTATTTTTGTATTATGCTAGAGGATAAAAAACAAGAAAGTACATCGCTTGAGAAGTTAGGCGAGTTTGGTTTAATTGATCATTTAACAAATAGTTTTACAATAGATCAAAAATCAACGATCAAAGGAATTGGTGATGATGCTGCAGTGCTGAGTTTTGATAATAAAAAAACAGTAGTCACTACAGACCTTTTGATTGAAGGTGTTCACTTTGATCTTAGCTATATGCCTTTAAAACATTTGGGCTATAAAGCGGTTATGGTAAATTTATCTGATGTGTATGCCATGAATGCTAAGGCAACTCAAATTACCGTTTCGATAGCAGTATCCAACCGTTTTCCGTTGGAGGCGATTGAAGAATTATATGCTGGAATTGCTTTAGCTACTGAGAAATATAAAGTCGATTTGGTAGGAGGTGATACCACATCATCAACCAAAGGTTTGTTGATTAGTATCACAGCAATAGGCGAAGTAGATGAATCTAGTATTACGTACAGGAAAGGAGCAAAAGTCAATGATTTACTTGTTGTTTCAGGAGATTTAGGAGGTGCCTACATGGGACTACAAGTTTTAGAAAGAGAAAAAGAGGTTTTTAAAGTCAACCCGAATAGTCAACCCGATTTAGAACCCTATTCTTACATCGTAGAAAGACAACTAAAACCTGAAGCACGAAAAGATATTGCTGCATTATTACAAGTCTTAGGCGTATCACCAACGTCAATGATTGATATTAGTGACGGACTTTCCTCAGAAATACTGCATTTGTGCAAACAAAGCGAAGTAGGTTGTAATTTATTTGAAGATAAAATTCCACTTGACCCCACCGTAATTTCCGCCTGTGAGGAATTCAAAATCGATAGCACTATGGTGGCCCTAAATGGCGGTGAAGATTATGAATTGTTATTTACTGTGGATCAAAAGGATTTTGAAAAAATCAAAGGAAATCCTAATTTATCTATCATAGGACACATGACTGATGTTTTGGAGGGAGCGCATTTAATTACCAGAGAGAATACGAAAATTGAATTAACAGCTCAAGGATGGAATTCTTTTACTTCGTAAGCTTTTTGTGATATCACGACGAAAATTCTAAAGTTTTGTCAAGTTAACAAATGAAAATTTTAAAAAAGATTTTTCGCATTTCGGGTTACGTTATAATTCTTGTTTTGCTTGCCTTAGGTTGCTACGCCTGCTCATCAGTTCCAAAATTATCAAAAGAAGACAAACGAATTATTTCAGACGTTTTAAAAGCACCTATTCCTAAAGTGATAAAGGGGCAAACCGGATTTGCAACTTCACAAAAACACCGAATATGGTTTGAACAAATTTCTCCAAGAGAAAATCAACTGGGCACCGTTATTTTGATCATGGGAAATGGTAATGATGCACTAACCTGGCCTCCATCTTTTATCTCTTGCTTAACCGAAGCGGGTTACGAAGTTATTCGATTCGATCATCGTGAAACTGGCTTATCAACTTCCGAAGAAAAATGGAAAAAGAAGAACGCCTATAGTCTTAACGATATGGCTGGCGATGTAATCGCAATTTTAGACACCCTTAAAATTGATAAAGCGCATTTTGTCGGAGCATCTATGGGTGGTATGATTGCACAACTCGTAGCCATAGAATTTCCAGAACGAACAATTAGTCTAACCTCAATTATGTCCTCTGGTGATGTAATGGATCCAACGCTACCTCAAATGTCAAACGATATTGTGGGTCCGATGATAGGGTCTATTTTAAAACATGGTTTTTTTGGAAATACAAAAGGGCAAATTAAAAGGCAACTCGTACAGAAAAAAATATTGATGGGACAAGCCACTGGTGCTATCGATATCAAACCGATTGCTGAAATTGCTTTATTTAATTTGAAAGAAAGGGAAGGTTACAATTTACTTTCCGCCCGTCATCATTACCAAGCCATTTTAAATGCAAATTCTAGATTAGTTCAATTGAGCCAAATAGAAATTCCAACTTTAGTAGTTCATGGTAGAAAAGATCCTGTAATTTCTTTTTTACATAGTGAAAAACTAGCGAAAATTATTCCTGATTCTGAGTTGATCTTGATTGAAGATATGGGTCATGATTTGCCAGAAAGCGCTATTCAACAAATTAGTACAAGTATGATTTCGAATTTTGAGCGCAGGGTAAAATAAAAAAATCCCAAAAACTAAGGGCAATCCTTTCAAAGCTGTTGTGGGGCGAACGACAGGTGTGAGTAGTGGATACTTACTTAATTTCTGGGAATAAATTTTGAATGCTACTTAGCATTCGCTTGCCAAAGCATAGTTAAGCCGCATGACTTGCTGCTCTATTTCTTTTCTGATAAATATTTTCTAGTGTTTTGTTGATATCTTGTAATTCTGGTGTCAACGTAGACAGATTTCCACTAACGTCGGTAGTCACCTCTTTTCCGCAATGAATGCATTTATATTCTTTGATGTGCAAAGTCACTTTTTTGGAGACGGAGTAATGGTGCCCGAATAGATTGCAAAATACTTTTTTCATGTTTGTAGGTTTAAGAAACGTTCTCTCCGTTTGGGACAAAAAAAACGATGTACTGAGATTTGAGTTAAACGTCAAAATGCTCTTAAAACATTTTAGACTTCAAGAACGCGACCCTTGTTATTTTTATTGGCTGCTTACTGCGATTTAAGAGATATTTTCGATGAACTGCATTATTTTCGATGAACGGCTGTTTTCTTGCGAAACCTAAACTAGGTCGTCATCAAAACTAACTCCTTCATTTTCAAATTCTTTAGCAATTTTCAGGCTAATTCGGCCTACGAATATTCCTTCTCGGCTCAAAATAAATTACTTTCTAATTTTCCTATCTTTCGAATCAAATTATACTTCATGAACAAAACCCAAGAAACTTTAGTAACGGCCTTTGCTTTGTTTTCTTTATTTTTTGGAGCAGGTAATTTGTTATTACCTCCGTTATTGGGGTACAATGCTGGTGAAGATTGGCTTTGGGTCACCATAGGTTTTATGACTACTGCCGTAGTTATTCCTATTCTGGGAATTTTAGCCCATGCTCGTTTACAAGGTACGATGTACGATTTTGGAAAAAAGGTGTCTCCAACGTTCAGTACCATCTATTGTATTATCGTCTATCTTATTTCAATCACTATTCCTTCACCAAGAACGGCATCGGCTACACATGAGATAGCTATTGATCCTGCTTTTGGTACAAGTCCTTTGTTGACCAGTAGCATCTATTTTTCACTTGTACTGGTCTTTGTTTTAAATCGTTCTAGAATATTGAGCTTTATCGGTAAGTTTTTAACCCCGCTCGTTGTCGTTATGCTTTTTGGAGTGATCAGTATAGGACTTTTTACTTCAGACGGAGTAATGAATACATCCACCTTTGAAGCGCCCATTGTAAGTGGATTTCTTGAAGGGTATCAAACTTTTGATGCCATTGGTGCAGTTGTGGTAGGAGCAGTTGTCATTATTTCTTTGAATCTAAGAGGGCATAATTCATTTGAGGCAAAAAAAGAGATCATTCGAAAATCTGGATTTATTGCTGGTTTGGGTTTACTCCTTATATACGCAGGATTAATTTCAGTTGGTTCATTTTTCGGCACGGACATCGAAATTGATAGTACTTTAAGTGGTGATATGCAGCGTGCGAATCTACTTCGCGGAATCAGCATTGCCTCTCTAGGCGCATTCGGAAATAAGGTGCTTAGCATTCTAATCGCCTTGGCTTGTTTTACTACCGCGGTAGGAATCGTTACAGGTACCGCCGACTATGTTAAAGGATTATTTAAAGGCTCACAAAAAGCCTACATCATCACAGGAGTTTTAGCTAGTGCCATGGGTGTTCTGATTGGGCAGCTCGATTTTCATTCTATAATCATCATAGCAATTCCAGCTTTGATGTTTATTTATCCGATTACCATCGTTTTAATTCTATTGAATGTAGCACCTCAAAAGTTTGCTTCCCACAAAGTCTTCAAAGCCGTGGTAATTACAACCATGGTTTTTAGTATTCCTGATTTTTTAGGAAGTGTTGGTTTAGGGGAAACCATTGCAGGGGTACAACCTTATATTCCTTTTAGTACGTTTAGTTTGGGTTGGGTTTTGCCCGCTTTAGTGGTTTTTATTGTTTCTAACTTGATTGGGGCAAGAGCTACTGAATTATCTGAATGATAAAGATTACTTCAATTGAAAATGAATATGGTCATCGTGTCGAACTGCTTGGCAGCCATGATATCTAATTCTAGAATTGGTTAAATTCATTCTACTCTTTAAGTGTGGTTCTATAAAAAGCTTTCCTGTTGAAGGTTGTTTTAATATTTCCAGAATTAAATCTTTAGTTGCTGCTTTAGACAGTTTGAGTTTAGGATTAATCGTTCCAAAGCTTAAGTATTTTGGAAAATCATATTGCCACTTCCCTTTATCCAAGCACTTCCTTATTTGATTGAATTCATTAGGTTTTGGTCCTTCATAAACTCCGTAGCCACTAACAGAAGGTTTTTTATTTGTCAGGTTGCCTTTTTCATCTTTATAGATCAATGATATATCTATTTTCTTCCCATCATTATGACTCAAATGAGGCAACAGAGGAAATTTATTTAGAAAAGGAAAATTAGCATCTAAATAAACCAACTTTATTCCCTCGTGTTTTTTATTTAATCCAATAGCTATTTTCTGAAGTGAAGCATTTAACTCAGGTTCAACATAATTACGGTTCAATAGATCGGTTATGAAAATTCGGGCCTCGACATTTTCAAATTTTTTAATCTTTTCTCGCCCAAATATTGGGGCTAACAATGGAACGAAAAAAATAGTGCTAACCAAATAAAAGAGGGCAAAAACAAAAAACCGTTTGAGTCGATATTTTGTACTGTTTCTATTAACGAATAGAATAGCAAATACATAAGTAACCCCTCCAATTTGAGTGCTTATCGTAAGAAAAACGACAAGGGCTAGATGAACCAAAATTTTTATTGTTTTTTTGAACATCGTTGAAATACTCCTAAAGACGACAATCCGAAATTCTATTTTTCAAAACTAGCAACTGATAACTATCAACTATTCATCAACGCTTCAATCTCTTCAACCTCAATCGGAATATTCGCCATCAAATTGAAAGGCGCACCACTTTTTTGAATCACTACATCATCTTCGATACGAACACCCATTTTCTCTTCCGGAATATAAATACCTGGCTCTACCGTAAAGACCATATTTGCTTTCATCGGTGTTTTTAGTTCGCCATAGTCATGGGTGTTGAGTCCGATATGATGACTTGTGCCGTGCATAAAATATTTCTTGTAGGCTGGCCAGTCTTTATCTTCGTTTTGAACATCTGCTTTGTCTAATAATCCCAAC
>CALHCJ010000012.1 GCA_937936275.1 uncultured Flavobacteriaceae bacterium | reverse complement strand
CACTTATGGTGAAACTATAATTCGTTAAAGTTTACTAATACAAAAAGATTAGTGTAAACGAACACTTAACCGTAAATACTGTCATTTTCTTAACGTTCATATTTCATTTGTGATGTTTTTCTTTTTACTGACACCTATTTGAATTGATTGAGTGCATATGTACCTCAATCTTTTTATTAATTTAGACTCTGTCACTTACTCGAAAAGAATTGTAGAAAACTTATTTTGAATGTTGCAAGGATGAAACAAAAACTAAAGGTGAAACCATTCTTAGACGCTGTGCTCAAAGAGCCAGAGGAGGCTATAGAGAAGTTAAACTTGGTTTATTTGGATAGTAAACAACTTGCAATTTCAAGGGAACGAAAAGACAAAGATTTCAAGTACGTATACCTAGGAGAGGAGGTATCAGAAAAGGAAGAAATTAAACGCATTAACAATTTGGTAATTCCTCCAGCTTGGGAAAGGGTGAAAATAGCCCATTTGCCCAACGGACATCTTCAAGCAGTTGGATACGATATAAAAAAAAGAAAACAGTATCGGTACCATCCCACTTGGACACGAATAAGAAATCAAACGAAGTTTTATAAAATGCAAGCTTTTGGACGTCAGCTTCCGAAAATTAGAGCTGCGGTAGAAGCAGATTTAGCGCAAGAAGGCTGGCCAAAGTCAAAAGTAATGGCTTTAATTATTCGCCTGATGGAAGAAACCCACATTCGAATTGGAAATCAACAATATGCCAAAAGAAATAGCACCTACGGACTCTCAACACTTAGGAGTAGGCATTTGAAAAAGTTTAAGGACAAGATTAAATTTGAGTTTGTTGGTAAAAGAGGGAAAGAACACAGTATCACCTTGAAAAATAGAAAACTAATTCGTTTAGTAAACAGATGTGAAGAACTGCCTGGTTGGGAATTATTTAAATTTTATGATTCTGAGGGTAATAAGCAATACGTTGAGAGCGGTATGGTCAATGAGTATATCCATAATATTTCAGGTGAATTATTTACAGCAAAAGACTTTCGTACCTGGGCTGCCTCGGTTGTTTTTTTCGAAAACTTAAGGGAGAAGAAAATTCCTATCAGTGAATCTCAAACACAAAAAAATATATTGTCAGCTTTCGATGAAGCCGCTAGAGCACTTGGTAATACCAGAAATGTCTGTAGAAAGTATTACGTGCATCCTTTAATAGTTCGAACATATGAGGAGAACAGTTTGGAGAAGTTTTTTCAACGTTCTTTAGAGATTTCTGAGCAACCTTTTTTGTCTTCAGTAGAACAGGTAATCTTAGAACTATTGAATACCTATACTCCAAAATTTTTAAACGAGTTTGCCAAAATTTAATGCTAAATTTTCGTTACTTCGCTTTCCGATTTTAATACATGATCTCCGTCATCTTGTTTGATATAAAGTGCTTTGTTTCCCTCTTCTCCGTTTCTGGTAACTTCAGAACCTTTTATGGTCTTGGTGGTTTTTTCGGTAAATGTCTCCATCACCTTTCCTTTTGCTGTTCCATTGCCCCAATTCCATTTTACCTCTGTTCCTTTTCGTATCATAGTTTTAATATTTAAATTAATTTATTTCTTATTGTAAGGCTTTTCAAGGCCCGCACTATCAGCTTCAATATATTTTAAAATGTCAGAAGGCGTCGTAATTTGGAAAACACGATCACCTACCACTAAGATTGGCTTAGTTATCAAATACGGTTTTTTGTTAATTACTTTAATCCATTGATCGTCATCCATAACGATATCATCTGATCCAAATTCATTTTTAAAATCCGACTGATTTTTATCAACGAGCTCGGCAATGGACAATTCTAGCTTACTTGCAATTTCACTCCATTGTGTTGGTGTAAGATTGTCTTTTGCTGTATCTAAAGTGTAGATGGATTTTTCAGATGAATTAATATAAGCTAAAGCCTGTTTACCTAAGGAATTCTTAGAATTATAAATTAGTTGCAAATGATTTTTAGTCGTAGTGAAAACACCCATATCTTTCCTTTTTTTGCTAATTTATTGCTTAATAAAACCTATTGTTGATCCAATTAAAAAAGATACTAGCACATATGCTATAGCCGCTTGTAGTAGATATCTTTGTTTATTATATTTCATCAAGATGGTTTTCTATGTTCGTTTGCCGTTAGAAGTATTTCAAAATTAAAATGAGACTTTTCATATTATTATTTATTACTACTACAAGTATGGCTCAAGTAGAAATTCCGGAGAATATAAAAGAAGAAACCACAATAGCATTATCGTACTATCCCAGTCTTTGCGATGTAGCCATAACATTTAAATTCAAGAAAAAGATTAAGAAATCAACAATGCAGGCGCAGCCAGTTTTTAAAACGCTATTTTCTAAAAATAGGAAATATGTAGTCTTAATTAGTAAACGTTTTGTAATAGGAGACACTACCTTTAAGACCGAAGATATACCGAAGGATATACTCATCGGTTGGATTGGCCATGAACTTGGTCATATCATGGATTATGAAAATAGGAGTAGTTTAGGACTAGTGTGGTTTGGATTGAAATATGTCATGTCTAGAAGTTATATCAAAAAGGCGGAACGAGCTGCCGATACTTATGCTGTAAATAGCGGAATGGAAGCTTACATTCTAAAAACGAAGGAGTTCATTCTTAAACAAGCTGGTATTCCCGAGAAATACAGGAATAGAATCAAGTCATTGTACTTATCTCCTGAAGAAATAATGCAAATAGTTAAGGAACGAGATCTAAAGAAAGTGCTTTGAATACATAGATACATTAAACTGTTTCGGAAACAAATTTCTCCCAAGTTTCAAATTTATCTTCGCCCATTACACGTTCCATTTTTACTTGCCCACCTTTTTTCTTGTTATTAGCGCTCCACTCATGAAATACGGACTGATCAACTATGCATACTTTTACCCCCTGTAAAGCTTTGGATCGAGCCACTTGGTAATTTTTATTTGCGTCTTTAAGAAAAGTATCTAGAGTTTTGGCTAGCGTTTTGGCGTTCACTGACGTTTCTGTTCCTAAATACCAAGAATGATAAAATCCATCATCAAACTTTTTGGCACAAAGTGTGTACTCAGGTATTTGAATATTAAATTTATCCTCTAGTTGCAATACTGCTTGATCTAGTTTATTTACCGAAAGCTGAGAACCAACAGTATTTAAAAAGAATTTAGTTCTACCAGTTATCTTAATTTCTGCTCTTTCTAAATCTGTAAATTGAATGGTGTCACCAATCATATAGCGCCAGGCACCAGATACCGTACTGATTACCAATACATAATCTTGATTTAGTTCGACTTCACTTATGCTGAGCGAAGGGGCGTGTTGTTTTAACGAGCCATCATTGTTGATAATATCAGAAGTGAACGGAACAAATTCAAAATAGATTCCATTATTCGTAATGAGCTGCATGGCATTGGTTTCAGGCCTACTTTGAAATGCGATGAAACCTTCTGAGGCAAGATATGTGTCTATGACTGTTACTGGTTTTCCCATTAAGGCATTGAAACTCTTCTTATAAGGGCCAAAAGCTACCCCGCCAGAGGTGTATACTTGTAGGTTAGGCCATATATCATGTATAGTTTCGAGTTGGTGCGCAGATATAACTTCTTCAAGCATGAGCTCTATCCACGAGGGTATGCCACTTAAAGCACCTATATCCCAATTTGGTGCTTCATGTACTATCTTTTGTACACGTTCATCCCAATCATCAATTTCGGCTATTTCTTCACCTGGCTTGTAATACCCTCTAAACCAAGATGGAATATTACTGGCACTAATACCGCTAATTTCACCTTCTAAATGATTTTTGTTTTTCGTAAGATCGGTAGAACTGCCAAGCATTAGAATTCCTTTTTCAAAAAACTCATTTGGTAAATCAAAATTTTTAAGTGCCAAAACTTGCTGGATACCAGCATTTTGAATGGCCTGAATCATATCGCTGGTAACTGGAATTCTTTTGCTGGTTTTTCCTGTAGTTCCCGAGCTTAACGCATAATGATCGGGGTTGCCAGGCCACGTTACATTTTCTTTATTATTCTCATGTTGCTTTTGCCACCATGAAGAATGAATGCGATCATAGTCGAAATAAGGGATGTGCGCTTTAAAAGTTTTTTCGATATCATGCGATTCCAAAATTTGGTTAAAGTTGTACTTTTTTCCAAAATCGGTCTGTACAGCTGTCCGTATTAATTTGAGCAATACCTGCTTTTGTTCATCTACGGGATTTCTGTCTGAAGAAATTTTCTCTGCGGTATGAATTAATCCTTTTATTAACGATCCTAAGATGGGCATAGTGTTTATTATTTATTTAAAAATAAAAAAGCGGAAATAACTCCGCTCTTTTAATAATTGTAACCGATTAGGCATTCACAACTTGATCGTCATGTTTTCCTTCTTTGATTTCTTCAATCACTTTATCAATGAATGCAGGTAAATCGTCAGGATTTCTGCTCGTGACCAGACCTTCATCAACTACAACTTCTTTGTTCACCCAATTTGCACCAGCGTTGATAACATCATCTTTAATACTGTGATAAGATGTGACTTTTCTGTTTTCTATTACGCCTGCGCTAATTAAGAGCCATGGTGCGTGGCATATTGCTGCTACTGGCTTTCCACTTTTAAAAAAATTGCGGATAAACTCTAATGCGTTGTCATTGGTTCGTAACAAGTCTGGGTTCGCTACACCACCCGGTAAAACCAATGCATGATATTCACTTTCGTTGGTATCCGTAACTACATAATCTACTGATGTACTTTCGCCCCAATTGTCTCCGTCCCAACTCTTAATAGAACCTTCTTTTACTGAAATGACATCAACTCTTGCGCCTTCATTTTTTAAGGCTTTCAAGGGTTCAAAAAGTTCTGATTTTTCGAATCCGTCGGTAGCTAAAATAGCTACTCTTTTGTTTTCTAACTTCATATGTGATGTTTTAAATTAAATGAGAACTACTCTAATTCTCCTGTCGTAAAAGTATTAAGGAAGTAAGTAGATGTTGTGCTGTAATGCTATTAATATGGATTCATTTCAGAGTAATTTTAATTTATATATGATCATAAACATCTCATCTAAAAGCAGCTTATAGAAATGAAAATTTCAATAGTTTAAAATGGTACTTCTAATATCAGTTTAGTTTTCAAAATTGGAAATAAGCTTTACCTTAGCGAATTCTTGGGATATTAGCTCAGTTGGTTTAGAGCGCTGCCTTGACAGGGCAGAGGTCACTGGTTCGAATCCAGTATATCCCACTTTTACTTATATCTTTCGTAAAATTTTCTTCTTATTTGTATTTGGCTTCAGGGTTGGTCTTATTGAAATAGAATAGCACAACTAGCTATTTCCAAAAACGAACTTTTTTTATTTTTTTTCGTAGTTATAGTGACTTTATAAAATTTATGGTGTCTTAATAATTGAGACACTAAAATTATTGAAACGTTATTATGGGCGAATTTACTTTATCAAACTTTCTTTTCACAACTGGAGTTATCATCTTTTTAATAGCTCTAGTAGTTATTGTACCAACAATGGTTTTCGATTATTTTTTCAAGAAAGAAATATCTGTTCAACCCATTAAAAAAGCACATAAAATGAAGCGGTTGTAACTATACAAACACTAACCACAACTGTTCATGTTGACTAGAATTAAATAAGGATAATTTTGTTTTAGAAATTCGGTTGGGAGGTTTAATCTTCTATTCAAAATTAGGTTCCCCCTTAGTTTTTTAATTCAGTCAATAAAAGCCCCTCTCAGGGGCTTTTTTATTTTATTAAAATTAACGATGTACTTCTTTTTAGTGAAAAATTACATTGATCTTTTCATTACATTGCCAGGTTATTTATTGCTATACTATTGAAATCTTTAAAAAAAGTGACTATTTGAAAAAATAGGTGTCTTAAAGATAATAACCACAACTAGATTTAAAAATTGGAAACAGAACCGGCGTCGAAATTATTAACTGACGAGGAGCTTGTTCGCGAAATTGTTAAAAACAATAATACGATGTTGTTTGCAACGCTTTACGATCGGTATTCTCAGGTTATTTATAATAAATGCTATGGTTTTGCCAAATCTGCGGCAGAGGCTGAAGATTTAACCCAAGATGTATTTTTAATGTTGTTTGTGAAACTAGGAAGTTTTCAAGGTAGATCTAAATTCTCTAGTTGGGTGTATTCATTTACATACAATTTTTGCGTAAACTACGTGAATAGAAATAAGGGCAGAAAAATAAGTGATAAGTCAGATTCAATTGCAGAAGAACCAAATAAGCTTTCGGTTTATTTAGATGATGATAGTATTCTTGAAATGCGTTCACATAAACTAAAGAAGGCGTTAGAAATGATTGATCCAGAAGATAAAACGATATTGTTATTAAAATATCAAGACGATGTAAGTATAAAGGAGCTTTCGGTATTGATGGATATTGGTGAAAGCGCAGTAAAGATGAGGCTAAAACGGGCTAAGGCTCGAATAGCAGAAATTTATAATAAAATTCCATAATGTCTGAGAAAAAACAAAATCCCTTTAAGGAGTTGGAACTTTCTATGAAAGATGTACCTGCTCATATGAAAAAGAAGGTAATGGATGACATTGCTATGGCTAAGTTAGCTATGGAAATGGCATCTTTATTTACGTGCAATTATAAATCGACAATTGAGGGAATGATGAAAACGAATACAGATAACAAACGTTAACTTAACTAATAAAACAAAATATGGAAACTGTAAATCAATGGAAAGATCTAAGTTTTAATACGATATCCTCAATACTAATGGATATTGCTTCTGCCTTTCCAAAAATAGTAGGAGCAATCGTAGTATTGCTTATAGGATGGGTCATTAGTAAAATAATCAGATTTATTCTTAAAAAAGTACTAAGGGTAGCCAAGGTCTCAAAATTATCAGATAAGATAAATGACGCAAAACTTTTTGGTGAAAGTGAGATTAAGATTAATATTGAAAAGGTCTTATTAAGCTTTGTTAAATGGCTTTTACTACTTGTTTTTATAATAGTAGCTGCTGATATAGCTGAGTTAACCGTGATCTCAACAGAGATCGCAAATCTACTTCGCTATTTACCTATTTTGTTGAGTGCCATGGTGATATTTATGGTAGGACTATTTGCGGCAAAGCTTATCAAGAATATGTTGGTAAGTGTCTTTGAGTCTATGGGATTTGGTGGTTCTAAATTAGTGAGCGGAATCGTATTCTATATTTTACTAATTTTTGTAACGATAACCGCTTTGAATCAGGCGGGTATTGATACTACCATTATAACAAGTAATTTTACGTTGATCTTAGGATCATTCTTGTTAGCATTTTCAATCGCATTTGGTTTGGGTTCAAGAGATGTGGTTTCCAACTTGCTCAAGACCTTCTACGCAAGAAAAAGTTATGCTATTGGAGATAAAATTAAATTTAGTGACGTCGAAGGAACAATAGAGTCAATCGATAGTCTTTTTGTGACCATAAAAACTATCAATGGAAAACTAGTGGTGCCGATAAAAGAAGTGGTAGAAAGTAGAGTTGAGATTGACTAATAAAATAGTTTGGGTTGGGTTGATGTAAAAGGTGTGATTTTTTAATCACACCTTTTTGCTTTGAGGAATTTATAAATGATCTAACAATCTTTCTAGAGCCATTCCTCTTGAGCCTTTAATCAAAATTACTCCTTGGTCTTTTAACGGATGCTCTTTGATATAGTTTGCTATATCTTCATATGCCTTGAACGTTTTAATAGAAGTATTTACTCCATAAAAATTCTCTCCAATCAGAAAAGCTTGTTCAAAGTTAAGTTGGTCAGTCAAATCGGCTATTTCTTGATGTTCAGATACAGCAGTCTCACCAAGTTCAAACATATCACCTAGAAATACAATCTTATGCTCACCCTGCATTGCTTTAAAATTTTCTAAAGCCGCGGTCATACTGGTTGGATTTGCATTATAAGCATCTAATATAATTTCATTTCCGTTTTTTTTCAGGAGTTGAGAGCGATTGTTCTCAGGTACGTAAGCTTCAATTGAATTTTTAATTTTCTCGAGTGGAATACTAAAGTATTTACCCATCAAAGCGGCCACAGCGCAATTGGTGAAATTATAACTTCCTATGAGTTGAGAGGTGATTACTACATTTTCTACTTTAAATCGAACAAACGGATTTGCATCTAAAAATTCAATGGTATAATACTCTTTCTTTTCTGTACTAAATCCAAATTTATTGATATAGGTATTAAGCTTTTCAAACTGAATACGATCATCTGCATTTAGAAAAACAGCTTTCTGGTTTGCGGTCAAATATTCGTACATCTCGCTTTTACCTTTGATTACTCCTTCTACCCCTCCAAATCCTTCTAAATGAGCTTTTCCAAAATTGGTGATGTAGCCAAAGTCAGGTTGCGCAATTCCGCATAAAAATTCAATTTCTTTCTGATGGTTTGCCCCCATTTCAATAACTGCAATTTCGGTTTTTGTTGTGATAGAAAGTAACGTTAAGGGAACACCAATATGGTTATTCAAATTTCCGTTGGTTGCAATGGTTTTATAGGTGGTAGAAAGAACGGCGTTAATTAACTCTTTGGTGGTAGTTTTGCCATTGCTTCCAGTGAGGGCAACTACCTTGGCTTTACAAAAATGTCTATGATGTGTAGCTAGTTTTTGCAAGGTTTCAAGTACATCATCAACCAACAAGTACTGATCTGATTGTACCTGTTCTTTTTCATCTACAACGGCATATTTCGCTCCTTTTTTTAAAGCCTCTTTGGCATATGTATTTCCATTGAAATTATCTCCTTTGAGTGCAAAAAATATACAATCTTTCGTGATTTTTCTAGTATCGGTACATACCTTGGGAAAGGCTAAAAAAATGGTGTGAAGTTCAGAAATATTCATAAAGCAAAAGTATAAAAAAAGCCCTGACTTCATTGTCAGGGCTTTTATCTTTATCTAGCAATTCTTTATTTATCTTGCTTTCTTTCCTCTAGGAGTTTTGTTCTTTGTTTTAGACTTTGAACCTACCCTAGACATTGCACATCTAAAACCGATATAATCAGTTGCCATATATTGTGGCAAATATCTACGTTGCGCTGGGTCTAACCAATATGCTCTGTCTCTCCAAGAACCTCCTTTGAAGACTCTTACTTCGTCGTTGATTAAAGAAGTTCTATTGTTAGATTCATCATACTGACGCGTGACTGCACCTGTTGAATCTGTTTGAACAGAGTGTCTTGGAGCATCGTACATTTTTCTTTGATTCTCTTCGTCTTCTTCATCATTGAATTGGTCGAAAAATCTTGAAGATCCTGGGTCACCATCTCTATACGCTCTGTTATCACTAGAATCAAAATTAGTTCTTAAATACGTTTCATTTTCGTCAACAGGAACCATCTTTATTTCTCCTGGTAGGTTCACCGCAACCACTTTGCCATTAGGCAAGGTATCATATACGACTGAATCTCGCAAAATGTTTACTTTCCCATCTTCACCAATAGCAGATTTCATGTAGATATTTCCTCTGTAATAGTTAAAGTCACTTACCTCATCATCAACAATTGGTCGGTAAACGTCAGCTACCCATTCGGCAACATTACCAGCCATATCGTAAAGTCCAAGATCATTAGGCTTGTAAGACATTACCTGAGCAGTAATATCGGCACCATCATCTGACCAGCCAGCGATTCCGCCGTAATCTCCTTTTCCTTGCTTGAAGTTGGCTAATTGATCACCTCTACCAACACGTTGTCCGTTTCTGGTGTAATCGCCCTCCCAAGGATATTTCTTTCTACCTCTGTAGTTATTATACTCACGAGTACCTTGATTTGCCTGAGCAGCATACTCCCATTCTGTTTCTGTTGGAAGTCTATATTCTGGTGTAATTACACCGCTACTTCTTTTTGCGTATGTATTCGTACTATCTTTTTTCTGTTTTCCCTGTAAAGAATCAATCTGGCCGTTATAAACAGATTCAGGTCGGTTTAAATAAGCCTCGGTACTAAAAGTTCCTTCAACTTCACCAGAAGCGGCTTGATATTTTGCATCTTCAGATAAATAACCTTCTCTTTCTAATAGAACTTCGTTTACGCGGTCAGTTCTCCATTCTGCAAATTGTGTAGCTTGAATCCAATTTACACCTACTACTGGATATTCAGCGTACGCAGGGTGGCGTAAATAGTTATTCGTCATTGTTTCATTAAAACCTAATCGGTTTCTCCAAACTAAAGTATCAGGCAAAGCACCTTTGTAGATATTAGTATATTTTGGATTTTCTGGAGGATAAACACTTTTCAGGTAGTCTAAGTATTCCAAATACATTACATTGGTTACCTCAGTCTCATCCATGTAGAAAGATTGTACGTGCTGTGAAGTTGGAGTATTATTCCAATCGTGCATAACATCATCTTGTACCTTACCTTTAGTAAAGGTGCCACCTTCCACAAATACGAGACCCGGCGAAGTTTCTTGCTCCTTGAAATCTGTATTATATTGGAAGCCGCCTTCTTTAGCATTAATTTTCCAACCTGTAGCTCTTGACACATTTTTAGAAGAACCGGATGATTTACTACAGCTGGTAACTGTAAAACCTCCCGCTATGACTGCACAAGAAAGTACAACTTTGATAAACTGTTTTTTCATAATTAGGACTTGAGATTCAAATAAGTTTACTGTTTTTTCAAACAGTTTGTAATTTGGATTTTGATTAATTAAGCATCACTTTCGGCATATAAAACGATGATTTGAGTATAATATTTCATTCGTTAGAGAAATATTTTTCAAATCATTTTTTCAGGCTTAAACCCGAAGCAATGGTATTCAAAAAGCATAACGGAATAAAGCGGGGTATAGTATGGTTAATACTACTTTTTCTCATTCCCCTCATGTTTTGACCTGAATGATTGTCTAAAATCGGCCACTATCAAATAGAATACTTTCAATTCTGCTTTATATTGAATAAAGGGATATAAATATTTAAAAAAATAATGACCATTTCACATAAGATATCTTTAAAATACCCGTTTACGTGTCATACGTCCGTAATATTTTATCTGAGGATGTGTTTAAAATGTCGCCAATTAAACTTAGCTAGAAGAAATGAAAAAATTGTCATTAATAGTCCTACTTGCTTTTGTATGCAAAATATCAGCCCAAAATAATGAGCGTGTAATTACTACAGCAGTTCCTTTTATAACCATAGCGGCAGATGCAAGAGCTGCTAGTATGGGTGATATGGGCGTTGCAACTTCAACGGATGTCTTTTCACAACAATGGAACCCTGCAAAATTTGCTTTTGCTGAGCGTAAAATGGGAATAGGTGTTAGTTACACCCCATATTTACAAGGTCTTATTACTGATATTTCTTTATTAAATGGTAGCTTCTTTACTAAAATTGATGACCAAAGTGCTTTTGCACTGAGTTTACGGTATTTCACGCTAGGAGAAATAGAATTACGTCAGTTTGCAGGAGATGAAGGTCAAACCGTAAAACCAAACGAATTAGCTTTTGATGGTTCATATTCTTTAAAATTGAGTCCAACATTTTCAATGTCTGTTGGAGGTCGATATATTAGATCAAACTTGAGATTACCCTCAGATGGAAATGTTGATTCGCAAGCCGCAAGTTCTTTTGCTTTTGACATATCAGGGTTTTATCGATCAAGGGAAAAAGCCTACAACAGCTTTGATGGTAGATGGAGAGCTGGTTTTAATTTTGCAAATCTTGGGGGAAAAATACAATATGATGAAGGAGGTCAAGAAAACTTCTTACCTGCGAATTTAAAAGCGGGTGTCGGTTTTGATTTTATACTAGATCAAGACAATGTCATTGGTGTTACCACGGAGTTTAATAAATTGTTGGTGCCAACACCGCAAGATTTTAATGGAGATGGTTCTATTGATGCTTTAGATAATGATGAATATCAACAGATAGGGTTTTTCGATGGTATCTTCACATCTTTTGGTGATGCACCTGATGGTTTTAGTGAAGAGCTAAAAGAATTCACATGGGCTTTGGGCGCTGAATATGTATACCAAGATTCGTTCATGATTCGAACAGGTTATTTCAACGAGAGTGAAGAAAAAGGTGCTAGAAAATATTTTACATTAGGCGCCGGGTTTGCATTTAAATCTGCTCAGATTGATTTGTCTTATTTATTTTCGACCTCTCAAGTAACAAACCCATTAGAGAACACATTACGCTTTTCGCTTACTTTTAATTTAGGTGAGGAGTATTTTAATGATTAAGAAAATTGATAATCTTAAAACAAAACCTGCCTTAGAGCAGGTTTTGTTGTTTACATAGTTTTGTTACCTAATTTTAAAAAATGAAAAAACAAAAGATAGCTTTTGAACTTACAGTTTTTGAAAACTTTCATGAACTTTCTTCTGAAGAACAGAACTTAATGACGTCGGCAAGATCAGCACGAAAAAAAGCCTACGCACCTTATTCTAGTTTTCAAGTGGGCGCTGCAGTTCTTTTAGAGAATGGAGAGATCATAACCGGAAATAATCAAGAGAATGCTTCTTATCCGTCTGGGCTCTGTGCCGAGCGCGTTGCTGTTTTTTACGCTGGAGCCAATTTTCCTAATGTTCCAATAAAAGCCATTGCTATTTCTGCCACCTCTAAACATCATGTGGTTGATCAACCCGCTGCCCCATGTGGTAATTGCCGCCAGGCCATATCTGAATATGAGGTAAAGCAAAAACAACCAATCAAAATATTGATGATGGGTGAGACAGGGCAAATTTTAAAATGTAACGCTATGTCTGACATACTTCCGCTTGCATTTAATAGCACTTACTTGAACTGATTAGTGTTAGATGTACCATGGTAAATTTTACTTGAATTCTACAAATTTTAGCTGCTTTGTGAAACTCTGAATTTTCATCAAAGCTTTTGCTTCTATTTTTTTTCACTATTGATTTAATATGTATTTTTGTTTTCCGTTTTTTCGGAAATTCTACTAAAATCAAATTAATGGAAAAAATCACCAAAGAGGTATATTTAAAGTGGTACGAGGATATGTTATTCTGGAGAAAGTTCGAGGATAAGCTTGCCGCCGTTTATATTCAACAAAAAGTTAGAGGTTTTTTACACTTATATAATGGCCAAGAAGCCGTATTAGCAGGTGCTTTACATGCTATGGATTTAACTAAAGACCGAATGATTACGGCGTATCGAAATCATGTTCAGCCAATAGGTATGGGTGTTGATCCTAAAAAAGTAATGGCAGAACTTTACGGTAAAGTAACTGGTACTTCGAAAGGAATGGGCGGTTCAATGCACATCTTTTCTAAAGAACACCGTTTTCATGGGGGCCACGGTATTGTAGGGGGCCAAATTCCACTAGGTGCGGGAATGGCTTTTGGTGATAAATACGCTGGTAGAGATAATGTGACCTTATGTTATATGGGTGATGGTGCGGTACGCCAAGGTGCCTTTCATGAGGCGCTGAACTTAGCGATGCTTTGGCAGTTACCAGTAGTTTTTATTTGTGAGAATAATGGATATGCAATGGGTACTTCAGTAGAACGTACTTCATATTCAACAGAGATATGGAAATTAGGTTTAGGCTATGAAATGCCATGTGGACCTGTAGATGCCATGAATCCAGTTACGGTTGCTGAAGAAATGAGTAAAGCGATTGAACGGGCTAGAAGCGGTGGTGGACCAACTTTCTTAGAAATGAAAACGTATCGTTACAGAGGTCACTCTATGTCAGATGCACAGCACTATAGAACTAAAGATGAAGTAGAAGAGTATAAGAAAATCGACCCGATCACTCAGGTTTTAGATGTGATTAAAGATAAAAAATATGCTACCGAAGAGGAAATCAAAGCAATAGATAAAAGAGTTAAACAACGCGTCGCAGAATGTGAAAAGTTTGCTGAAGAATCAGATTATCCGCCAGTACAGCAATTGTATGATATGGTGTATGAGCAAGAAGATTTTCCATTTGTAGAACATAAATAAGAAATTAAATGGCGATAGTAGTAAATATGCCCCGTTTGAGTGATACCATGGAAGAAGGCACCGTTGCCGCATGGTTAAAAAAGGTAGGGGACAAGGTCGAAGAAGGAGATATCTTAGCCGAAATTGAAACAGATAAAGCCACTATGGAATTTGAATCTTTCAATGAAGGAACTTTATTGCATATCGGTGTTGCTGAAGGCGATACCGCACCTGTAGACGTGCTACTTGCTATAATAGGAGAAGAAGGTGAAGATATTTCTGCGTTGTTAAATGGAAGTTCAACTTCCGAAGACACAAAAGAAGAAGTTGTAGCTCCAGATGAGGTCAAAGAGGTAGCAAATACTGCAAGTTCAGAGCCAGCTGAAATTCCTGAAGGTGTTGAAGTAATTAAGATGCCACGACTTAGTGATACTATGGAGGAAGGCACTGTGGCTGCTTGGTTGAAAAGTGTTGGTGATTCCGTTGAAGAAGGAGATATACTGGCAGAAATTGAAACGGATAAAGCCACCATGGAGTTTGAATCTTTCTACTCTGGAACTTTATTATATATAGGAATTCAGGAAGGAGAATCTTCACCAGTAGATGAGGTTTTAGCTGTTATCGGACCTAAAGGAACAGATGTCGATGCTGTGTTAAAAGGTGGAGCTTCCAGTAGCTCCAAGACGACTCCATCTGAAGAAAAGAAAACAGAAAAGTCAGCAGAAACAAAAACGGAAGCGGTTGATCAACCTGTTTCTGCAAACGATGGACAACGTATTTTTGCCTCTCCTTTAGCTAAGAAAATCGCGAAAGATAAAGGTGTTAATTTGGCTGATGTCAAAGGATCAGGAGATCATGGCAGAATTGTTAAGAAAGATATTGAGAATTTCCAGCCAGCTGCCCAAACACCAGCGGCCGCATCACAAACTACTGCGAATGCTGTATCTGCAAGTAATGCTGTTGCACCAATCGTTAATTTACCTGTAGGTGAAGAAGGAACAGAAGAAGTTAAAAATTCTCAAATGCGTAAGGTGATTGCTAAGCGTCTTTCAGAGTCTAAGTTTACTGCGCCTCATTACTATCTTAATATTGAGGTTGATATGAGTAATGCTATCGCTTCAAGAAAGAGAATCAACAATCTGCCAGAAACTAAAGTGTCCTTTAATGATCTAGTAGTAAAGGCGTGTGCGATGGCGCTGAAAAAGCACCCACAGGTTAACACTACCTGGGGTGATGATGCTATGATTTATAATCAACATGTGCACATAGGTGTTGCAGTTGCTGTTCCCGACGGATTGATGGTACCCGTACTGAAGTTCGCAGACCATATGTCATTAACACAAATAGGAGCTGCCGTAAAAGATTTGGCAGGTAAAGCTAGAAATAAAAAACTAACCCCAGCTGAAATGGAAGGAAGTACATTTACCGTTTCTAACTTGGGTATGTTTGGAATCACTGATTTCACCTCGATAATTAATCAACCTAACTCAGCAATTTTATCTGTTGGTGCTATTGTAGAAAAGCCAGTGGTCAGAGATGGTCAAATTGTTGTGGGTAATACAATGAAAGTGACTCTCGCATGTGATCATAGAACAGTTGATGGTGCTACCGGAGCTCAGTTTTTATTGACTTTGAGAGCATTCTTAGAAAACCCTGTAACCATGTTAGCATAGATTGAAATATATTTATAATTATATCAAAAAGCATCTGTCATATGGCGGATGCTTTTTTTATCTTTAAAAATTGCTAAACCCGATATTATGAAGTGCTTTTTTTACGCTATGATTTTGCTTATTGTTGGATGCAAATCTGTTCCTGAACCATCGACCAGTGAACGAATTGGCGAGATGATGAATTATTTAGCTTCTGACGAACTCAATGGTCGTGAGGCGGGTACAGCTGGTATTGAAATTGCTGCAAACTATATCGAAACTATATTTAAAGAAAATAAAATAGATCCTTATTTTGAAACCTACCGTGACACCCTTTCAAATTTTGACGGCGTAACCTACAATATGGTCGGATTTATTGAAGGAAAAGACAAAAATTTAAAGAAGGAGTTTGTTGTTCTTGGAGCACATTATGACCATATAGGTAAAGCCGCTTCGGTTGGAGAGGATACCGTCGCGAACGGAGCCAATGATAATGCTTCTGGAAGTACAACAGTCTTAGAATTAGCCCGATATTTTGGTCATACAAAATCGAATAAACGTAGTATCATTTTTGTCTTATTCAGCGCTGAAGAAAAAGGACTTTTAGGTTCAAAACATTTAGCTGAGAAATTAAAAGATGAAAATCTAAATCTATATGTCATGTTGAATTTTGAAATGGTCGGAGTGCCCATGGTAGAGAAAGACCATTTAATGTATCTCACAGGTTATGAACTATCAAATTTAGCGGATGTTACCAATAGTTATGCGGGTGAAAAAATAGCTGGCTTTTTGCCAAAAGCGAAAGAGTTTAACCTGTTTAAGCGGTCTGACAACCTTCCCTTTCATGAATTATTTAATGTGCCGTCACAGACGTATAGCACTTTTGATTTCACAAATTTTGATCATTATCATAAAGTAGGTGATGAAAACAGTTTGATGGATTTTGAGCATATGGCGAATGTAGTGAACAAAGTCATTCCAGTAATAGAAGGTATTGCCAATGCCCCAACCCAAGAAGTTAAATACAATTAAATGGCGAACGTAATTATAACAGGAGCTAGCAGAGGTATCGGATTTGAGCTCGCTAAACTTTTTGCAAACGAAGGACATCAGGTGCTGGCTTTGTCTCGAAATGATAAGCCAATAACAGATTTAGGACATGAAAATATTGCCACTTTTCCGTTTGATCTTTCCAATACTTCTGATCTACAGAAGCTTAAAGATTATTTGACGAGTTGGACTTCTGTTGATATTCTGATCAACAATGCAGGCAGATTACTGAATAAGCCTTTCTTAGAGACAACTGCATTTGAATTCGAAGAAGTTTATAAAGTAAATGTATTCGGAGTCTCAAGCATGACGCAAGTAGTTTTACCAAAAATGCCTAAAGATGCACATGTGGTAACTATAAGTTCTATGGGGGGAGTTCAAGGGAGTATGAAATTCCCCGGACTCTCAGCCTACAGTTCAAGTAAAGCTGCCGTAATAACTTTAACGGAATTATGGGCGGAGGAGTTTAAAGAAACGGGTCCCTCTTTTAACGTGTTAGCTTTAGGCGCGGTACAAACTGAAATGCTGGAAGAAGCATTTCCTGGATACCAAGCTCCAATTACTGCGCTAGAAATGGCTAATTATATCAAAGATTTTGCTCTGACCGGAAATAAGCTATATAATGGAAAGCTATTACAAGTATCTAGTTCTACGCCCTAAGCTTCAAAATGTCTACTTGCTAATAAAATAAGCAGTTCGAATTGAATCTAGTTTAGGAAATTCTGCAAAGAACTTGTTCTTATCAGAATACAAAAGATCTAATTTGGCAGCTGATTTACCTTCGTATCCGGAATATAGCTGTGAGACTACATCCATACCTTGAGTTACTCTACCAAAAGCAGGAAATCCTTTGACACCGTTGTAATCTAATGTATCTAGTCTTGAATTATTTTTGAGGTTGATGTATAATTGCGAAGTTCTAGTCTTTTTTTCACTTCTTGCAAAGCTGAGTGTTCCTAATTCATTTCCTAAGATCACCCTTTCATCAGGTACTTTAAATGTATTCCATAAACGAAGTGATAAAGTATCGCGACTTCCAAATTGGGCTACAAATTCCGGAATTACTCTGTAAAAGACTGCATTTTCAAAATACTTGTATTTCACCAATTGAAAAAAGCGATCGGCTGCTTTTGGACTCCACTTTCGTTCTACTTCAATATCAAAATTGCCTTTTGAAGTCTCAAATCTTGCAACATATTTTTCAGGGGCTACTTCTTTTGTCCACTTCGATTGAAACAATTTGGGTCCGCAACTTACAAATAGAATAATCAGTAAAAACAGGCTTATTTTTTTCATTTCGATCTTGATTTTAATGAATCGAGGAAGCTTAAAAGTACTATTTTTGTTCACGATGGATAACATCCTAAAAAAATATCTGCCAGAACGTGCTGTAGCTTCTTGTCTACAGTTGATTAAAGAGACTGGCGTTCATTTGAAAATAGTCAATGAACGGGTCACAAGACACGGAGATTATCGACAAATGCCTGATGGAAGGCATCAAATTACCGTAAATGCTACTCTCAACCAGTATCGATTCTTGATAACACTAATCCATGAGATAGCTCATTTGGTAGCTTTTGAAAAGTATGGTAGACGAATTAAACCTCACGGTCATGAATGGAAACATACATTTCAACGTTTGATGCTACCTTTTATTCGACCAGAAGTATTTCCTTCGAAATTACTACCTCTATTAGCAAAACACTTCAAAAATCCCAAAGCTAGTAGTAGTACTGATGCAAAACTATCAGTTGCTTTAAAATGTTATGATGAACAACATAGCGATAAATCGTACGTTTTTGAATTACCTTTAGGAAGTGTTTTTCGATTGTACAACGGAAAAATTTACAAGAAGGGTAACCGCCGTATCAAACGTTATGAATGCGTTGAACTAAATTCTGGTAAGATTTATCTTTTTCAACCAAATGCTGAGGTGGAACCTATAAATTGAACAGGTCAGTACGAATAGTTTGGCTGAGCTTAAAAAAATATAAGAATGAATAAGAATTATTACGCAGTTTTAATGGCCGGTGGGGTCGGGTCTCGATTTTGGCCTATAAGTACCTCTAATTATCCGAAACAGTTTCATGATATGTTGGGTACTGGTGATACACTTATTCAGAAGACCTTTAAAAGACTAAATAAATTTGTGCCTACCGAGAATATTCTGATTCTTACTAACGAGCGGTATAATGATTTGGTTTTAGAACAATTACCTCTGGTTAAACAGGAGCAGGTGGTTTTAGAGCCAGCAATGCGGAATACAGCTCCCTGCATTTTGTATGCAGCGATGAAAATTCAGAAAATGAATCCTGATGGGGTGATGATTGTTGCACCAAGTGATCACTGGATTGAGGATGAGGAAGCGTTTGCCCAAGACGTTACTACCTGCTTTGAAAAATGCGAAAAAGAAGAGGTGCTCTGTACCTTGGGTATAAAACCATCTTTTCCAAATACGGGTTTTGGATACATTGAATTTCAGAAAGATAGCAGCACGGAACTCAAAAAAGTAGATCAATTCAGAGAGAAACCAGATTATGAGACTGCAAAGGAGTTTTTGGCACAAGGCAATTTTCTTTGGAATGCAGGAATCTTTATGTGGAGTGTGAAAACTATTGTAAATGCCTTTAAAGCCTACCAAAAGAAACAATTCGATTTGTTTGAATCAGGAATGTCCTGTTATAATACGTCAGATGAATCTAAGTTTATAAAAGAGAACTATCCGAAGGCCGAAAATATATCAATAGATTACGCAATTCTGGAAAATTCAAAATCCATTTTTGTACTTCCTGCAACCTTTGGCTGGAACGATTTGGGCACCTGGGGTTCTCTGTACGACAAACTTGACAAAGACAATAGCAATAATGCAGTTGTGAATAGTAGAATTATTTCCGAAGATGCCAGTGGTAACATGATTCGTTCTCCAAAAGGTAAAGTTGTGGTGGTAGACGGACTAAATGATTATATTATTGTTGATAAAGAAGAAGTTCTTCTAATTTATCCTAAATCAAAAGAACAAGATATCAAACAAGTTCTTAATAAGGTTAAAGATAAATTCGGAAACGAATACGCTTAAATATGAGTGAAGATATAAATCAAGACCAAGTCACCCCAACGGAGGAACCTATTGAAAGTAAAAAGGAAGTCCAAAAAGATTTTGAGGGATTACTAGGAAGCACCAGAAAGTTTCTGAAAGAGCTCTTAGATATTCGAACGAATACGGATCAAGAAGCTACAAAAGAGGCTATTATTGCTGATATTCCCTTCAAAGGGCATACGTCATGGATTTTGATTTGCTCAATCTTTATAGCATCTGTCGGGTTAAATGCTAACTCCACTGCTGTTGTAATTGGTGCGATGTTAATTTCTCCACTCATGGGTCCTATTTTGGGTCTCGGTATGTCACTTGCCATTAATGATATTGATACGTTAAGAAGATCGCTTAAGAATTTAGCAGTTATGGTGGTTTTAAGTGTTCTAACTGCATACTTATTTTTTGCTATATTTCCTTTGCAAGAAGAGTCATCTGAACTTTTAGCCAGAACAAAGCCCGATATTCGTGACGTACTAATCGCGTTTTTTGGTGGTTTAGCCCTAGTAATAGCTCGCGCTAAAAAAGGAACAATAGCTAGTGTTATTTTTGGTGTTGCAATTGCTACTGCGTTGATGCCTCCTCTCTGTACCGTAGGATTTGGTTTGGCAATCGGTAATTGGACTTACGCAGGTGGTGCAATGTTGCTTTTCGGTATCAATACTATTTTCATTGCCTTAGCTACTTTTTTAGTATTGAAATTGCTCCGTTTTCCTATGGTTCGCTATGCAAATTCCAAAAGGCGAAGGTTAATAGCCCGTTTGGTTTCGCTAACTGCTCTTGCAGTAATGATTCCTTCAGGCTATATTTTTTGGGGTGTTTTGCAAGAGTTTAAGTTCAAAAGTGATGCTAACTCGTTTATAGAGGAAAATATTATGCCTTATAAATTTATTAAGGATGGCCGATTCTTAAAAGATTTATCAGTTTTGAATTATAATAGAGATGAGGCTTCTACAATTGAATTAATATTTATGGGCAATGAGAGCATTCCAGACGGAGTTATTGCCACGTGGGAAGCTAATATGAGAAACTACGACGACCTTGATAATTGTGGGTTGAAAATTATTCAAGGCTCTCAAAACGAGCAAGGTAGTCAGTTAAAATATGTAGAAGAGCTATATCAAACACAAAAAAATGAGATTTTAGGAAAAGACGAAAAAATACGATTGTTAGAATCAGAGTTAAAGCGTTTAAATAAGTTGAACGCAAAGCAGATTCCTTTTCAAGATATCAGCGCAGAAGCGCAAACGAATTACGAGAATCTCGAATATTTGGCATTTTCAAATGCGATTCGAACGGACTTTAAAAAATTAGATACTGTCTCGGTGTTTGAAGCGAAATGGAAGCGTAATGCAAAAAGAGTGGATGTTGTTAAAGATGCTAAGAAATTGCATCGTTGGTTGAAAGTGCGTTTAAAGGATAGTACGATTTTGTTGACAGAAATTATTCAAGATTAATTTCGCTCTTCAATATACATTTGACGAACCTTCTTAAAGAGTTCTGAAGAGTAAACAAAATCAGTTACAGCCTTGTTATCGGTTTTGAAAATTTCGTTCTTGGTGCCTTCCCATTCTTTAAGTCCGTCTTTCAAGAAAAGAATTTTCTCTCCAATTTCCATTACAGAATTCATATCGTGCGTATTGATCACCGTAGTAATATTATACTCTTCTGTAATTTCTTTGATCAGATTATCGATTACTATAGCCGTTCTGGGGTCTAATCCAGAATTAGGTTCATCACAAAATAAATATTGCGGATTCATAACGATAGCGCGAGCTATAGCGACCCTTTTCTGCATCCCTCCTGATATTTCAGAGGGAAATTTATGATGTGCATCAACTAGATTTACTCTATTCAAAACGATATTAACACGATCTTCCATTTCAGACTTGGCAAGCTTGGTAAACATTTCTAAAGGAAACATTACGTTTCCTGCCACAGTTAGACCATCAAAAAGTGCACTACCTTGAAAAACCATTCCCATATCTTCTTTCAGCGCCCGCTGGTCTTGACTTGAAAGTTCAGAAAAATTCTGCCCGTCGTATTTAATCGCTCCCTCGGTGGGCGTAAATAACCCTAACAAACATTTTAAGAAAACAGTTTTACCTGACCCACTTTGTCCAATAATTAGATTGGTCTTCCCTGTATCAAAAGTTGTGGTAATTCCCTTTAATATATGGGCATCACCAAAAGATTTATGTATATTTTCTACTTCTATCATTAGGTTAGTAATAGTTGTGTTAGTACATAATTGGTTATAATGATTACCACACTTGTCCATACGAAAGAAGTAGTACTCGCTTTTCCTACTTCTAGTGCTCCGCCTTTCATATAAAAGCCATGATAGGAAGGTATGGTAGCTAGAAGAAATGCGAACACAAAAGTTTTGATGAAGGAATAGGTAACGTGAAACGGAATGAAATCCATGGTGACCCCCTCAACAAAGTCCGCACTTGTAATAAACCCCCCAAATACACCAGCAAACCATCCGCCAAAAATACCAACGTACATTGCTACTGAAATAATAAAAGGATAAAGCATCATGGCTACAATTTTTGGAAAAACGAGATAATTCAAAGCATTTACACCCATCACTTCTAAGGCATCAATTTGCTCGGTTACACGCATAGTGCCAATGCTAGAGGTAATAAAAGAACCTACTTTACCCGCCATAATTACCGAACAAAAGGTAGGGGCAAATTCCAAAATGATGGATTGACGTGTAGCAAAACCTATCAAATTTTTTGGAATCAAATCACTAGTAAGATTCATTGCGGTTTGAATAGAAACTACCGCTCCAATAAAGAAAGAAATAAAAACAATAATACCTAACGACCCGAAGATGAGTTCGTCAATCTCTTTTAGAATCAAATTCTTCATGATTCTCCATTTTGTAGGCTTTTTGAATAAATCGAAAACCATTATGGCATAGCCTCCAATATCAGCTAAATATTTCATGAAATGAGATTAGATATCATTACGTAAAAATAAGAATAAAACATTCTCTTAACTCCTATTTAAATTTTAAAAGGGTATTTTATTTACTTTTACGCTTTCAAAAAATAGCACTATGCAAAAGAAAAATTCACTACTAATTTTTGTCTTATTTTTTATTCTTTTTGGCGTTTTGGAAACAACTGCTCAAAAGAAGTCAAAAGAAGAGTCAAATACTGATTTGAAGGTCTCGCCTAAATTGGTGGTGGGTATCGTTGTTGATCAAATGCGGTATGATTATCTAACTCGTTTTTGGGATCAATATGGGAACAACGGATTTAAGCGGCTAGTAAATGAAGGCTATAATTGCAAGAATAATCATTTCAATTATGCACCTACGAGCACTGGCCCGGGGCATTCTTCTATTTATACTGGCACTACTCCTGCAACTCATGGTATTATAGGTAATAATTGGTATGATAAGCAATTAGATAAGGAAGTATACTGTGCTTCTGATGAAACCTTTAATTCTGTAGGCACCACATCTGATGCGGGGAAAATGTCTCCGCACCGAATGAATGTTACCACAATAACTGATGAATTACGACTGCATACGCAGATGAGAAGTAAAACTATTGCAATCGCGTTAAAAGATCGTGGTGCTGTGCTCCCTGGTGGTCATACCGCAAACGCGGCATACTGGTTTGAAGGTGGTGATAGAGGTAATTGGATAACAAGTACTTTTTACATGACACAACTTCCGAAATGGGTTCTTGATTATAATAAAGCAGATCATTTCAGTAAGTATAAGAAAGCTTGGAATTCAGCAAAAGATATCAATAGCTATGCAGAGAGTGGAATAGATGAAAACCTTTACGAAGGTTTATCTGAAGGAGAAACTACCAGTGTATTTCCGCACGATCTTGAAAAGAATTGGGATACGAATGGAAAGTATGATGGGTTGAGAGCTACACCTTATGGAAATAGTTTGACTGCTGATTTTGCTATAGAAGCTCTTGAAAAAGAACTTTTGGGAGGAGACGAAATCACAGATTTTTTAGCGGTTAGTTTTTCAAGCACTGATTATGTAGGGCATAAATACGGGGTTAATTCAAAAGAAGTTGAAGACACGTACATCAGACTAGATGCTGATTTGGAAAGGTTTTTTAAAGCTCTAGATAGAAAGGTTGGAAAGGGTGAGTATACGGTCTTTCTAACTGCAGATCATGGTGCCATTGATGTGCCTGCATATTTGAAAGATCAGAAAATACCGGCAGGATACTTCGATTCAAAAGCGATGCAGGAACGGTTTAATGAGTTCTTGAAATATAGTTTTGGAACCGCAGACGTGGTTAAAAATTTTTCCAATTACCAGTTTTTTCTCGATCATAAAATTGTAAAAAACTTGGATATGGACTTGGCGAAGGCACAAGAAATTATTGCGACAGAGCTGTTAACATACGATAGTATTGATCGTGTTTATACAGGTCAACAAATGTGGAATAATAATTACGTTTCTGGCATACCCTACATTTTACAAAATGGATATAACCAAAAGCGTTCAGGAGATATTTTTATCGTGCTCCGACCTGGATTTATTAGTTATCATAATACAGGGTCAACGCATGGGTCACCACAGATTTACGATACGCATGTTCCGTTATTATTTTATGGGAAGGGAATAAAGCAGGGTAGTACAGTGGCACGAACTGAAATACCCGATATCGCTCCTACCTTGGCATCGTTATTGGGAATCGCTTTTCCTAATGGAACTACTGGAAAACCTATTGTTGAGGTGTTGGAATAGACTGTTTATGAGCAACCGATCGATTGGTATTTTTGATTCTGGCATTGGTGGAACTTCCATCTGGAAGGAGATTCATAGCCTACTACCTGAAGAGAACACCATTTATCTAGCAGATAGTAAAAATGCACCTTACGGAGAAAAAACAGCAGAACAGATCCTTCAGTTAAGTATTAAGAATACTGAACTTCTTTTAAAAAAAGAATGCAAACTAATAGTCGTTGCATGTAATACAGCTACCACAAATGCGATTTCATTTCTTCGAAAAGAATATGATGTGCCGTTCATCGGTATTGAGCCAGCGATCAAACCTGCGGCTTTACAATCACAATCTAAGAGGGTAGGGGTACTAGCAACGAAAGGAACTCTGGCCAGTAGCTTATTTCATAGTACTAGTGAAAATCATGCCTACGGAATTCAAATTATTGAACAAGAGGGCACAGGTTTGGTACCTTTGATAGAACAGGGAGAAATACAAACAAATACCACCAAGGCCTTGTTGCAGAAATATTTAAAACCGATGCTAGACGAAGGTATTGATTATTTGGTTTTGGGCTGTACGCATTACCCATATTTGATACCAGTACTTAAAGAAATTCTTCCTGCGAATATAAAAATTATTGATTCGGGCGAGGCGGTTGCCCGACAAACAAAAGCTATTTTAGAACAGTACGATTTAAGCGATACATCTAACCAAAAAAGAGAACATCAGTTTTATACGAACAGTGATGTAGAAATACTAGCTAGTTTCTTAGCTAGTGAAAATAATAATATAGACATTGAGTATTTAGATTTTTGAATGCGCGATTCAAGGTGATGCCTTATGACCAGAGTATCAGTCACTTTCTAACGTAGCTTAGATACGTAAAATCATACAGGTGCTTTTCGTCTCTTGGATGATATTCTTCGGCTACTAACTCCCAATCATTTAAATCTATTTCTGGAAAAAAGGTGTCTGCCTCAAAGGCTTTATGCACTCTGGTTAGCTCAATACGATTTGCAAATTTTTCACTTTGACGGTAAATCTCTCCGCCGCCAATGATAAATGAAGTAGTATCGTTTTCGACAAGTTTCAATGCAGCTTCGATAGAATGAACAACGATACATGAATCAAAACCCGTTTCATATTCCTTATCTCGACTGATAATAATATGCGTTCTATTGGGTAGGGGTTTTGGAAAGCTTTCAAAAGTCTTTCTGCCCATAATGATTTTATGACCAGTAGTTAGTTTTTTAAAACGTTTGAAATCATCAGGTAAATGCCATAGTAGATCGTTATTCTTTCCTAAGGCGTTATTCTTTGAAGCAGCTGCTATCAGTGTAATTGTTTTCACAATTTTTTCGGGTTTTGGTTTGTATTGCTAAAACAAAAAATAGGCCAATCAAATTTGCTGGTAAGGCGTGGTCATTTTTTCGAGTTTTAGAAGCGTAAACTTACTGTTTTTATTGGTTAACTTTATTTGTTTAAAGATAGTAAAACACTTTTATCATTTTCTATGGAAAAAATTCGCAAGCAATTTCCAGTGCTAAGAAATTCAATTTACGTGAACACTCCTGTTTTTGGTCCGTTGTATGACGATTTAATAGATTGGAAACAAGAACGTGATCTTGACTTTCTTTTGAAGGCAAGTGGTATGAGAAACCAAACACTTGAAACCATTTCTGATACGAGAACTACAGTTGCAAATTTTTTTGACTGTAAAAGAGAAAATGTCGCACTATTAAATAATTTTTCTACGGGGCTAAATATGCTCTTAGAGGGATTAGAAAAAAGTGAAAAGGTACTTTTACTAGAGAACGATTATCCTTCAGTTGATTGGCCCTTTGCGAGTAGAGGTTTCGAAATGTTTTATGCGAAAATTGATGAAAACCTAGAACAGCATATAAAGCATGTTATACAAAACGAAAATATTTCAATTCTAGCTTTAAGTGTTGTTCAGTGGCAGAATGGAATTATGATTGATCTGGGCTTTCTGAAAGATTTGAAAAAAGAGTTCCCCAATCTTCTTATCATTGCTGATGGCACTCAATTCTTAGGGATAACAAATTTTAGTTTCGAAAATTCTGGTATAGACGTCTTGGGCGGAAGCGCGTATAAATGGTTACTAGCTGGTTACGGAAGCGGATTAATGCTCTTTAAAGATGAGGTCAAAGAGCGTTGTAATTTACGAACAACGGGCTTTAATGCTGCCAATGCATCTCCAGAAAAGAAAAATGAAATCCGTTTTGCGAGACGTTTCGAGCCAGGTCACTTGGCATGTATAAACTTTGGAAGTCTGAAGTTTTCGTTGGATTTTTTGGAGCGTATAGGTAAGGGTAACATTGAAGCACAAAATCAAAAGTTGTCGAAGAAAGCAAAATTAGAATTTACGAATCTCGGACTTCTACAAGATGAGGTTGTTGCGAGAAAAACGCACAGTACTATTTTTAATATTAAAGGAGACGATGTTTTGTTTCAGCATTTATTAGAAAATGATATCATCTGCGCGCAAAGAGGGGGTGGTATTCGCATCGGATTTCACTTTTATAATACTGAAAATGATCTAGATACCATTTTGAATATCTTGAAATCTGTTCTTTAAAATTCCACTACTAGAAAAATTGTTCGCCTTTTTTTGATAAGGCAGTGTTAATTTTTGCCAAATATTGAGAAAATCATAAAAATGACTTTAATCATTGTAAATGAGTGAGTTAATGCTTTAGCTTTGCACCGAATTTAAAGACCAAAGGTCAAAAAAAATTAAAATTAAAATATCATGGCAATAACAAAACAGTATTTAAAAACGAAACCCGTTTGTAAAGTTACTTTTACGGTACCAGCAGAAGAAGCAAAGAAAGTAGCAGTTGTTGGAGATTTCAACAATTGGAAAGCGAACAAAGCAAGTGCTTTAAAAAAGCTTAAAAATGGAAATTTCAAAGGAACTTTGGAGCTTCCTAAAGAATCTACATTTGAATTCAAGTATATCATCGACGGTAACTATGTGAATGATGATAGTGCAGATCGTTACCAATGGAATGAATTTGCAGGTTCTGAAAATGCAGTTTTAGAATTGTAGGCTTAGATTAGAAAATATGGAAGCCAGAATGTTTTAGCATTCTGGCTTTTTTTGTTTTTATCAAGTAATGATCAGTGCTATTTTTCGATGGTAACTCCTTTCCAAAACGCAACTCTACCTTTGATGCCTTTCGCTAATTCGCTAACCTCGGGATAATACCAAGCGGCATCCGTATTTTCCTTTCCATCAACTATAATTGAATAGTAATGTGCCTGCCCTTTCCAAGGGCAAGAGGTAAGCGTGTCAGTACTTTTAAAAAATTCTTTTTTAATACTGTCTGCGGGAAAATAATGGTTATTTTCCACAACTACAGTCTCATTGCTTTCGGCTATTACAGTGTTATTCCAAATTGCTTTCATTTTTAATTTATTTAGTGTAAAATCCAGTAAAAACCAGAATCTTTCGTTGTATTATTAGAACTTCGAAGTGATAAAAGATAATTTTAAACTAAAGCTATCCCTTCTTAAAAATGTAATTTTTATATTGATTTTTTGAATCTGTAAACTGTGTTTCGATCTGTAATCCTGATTTTTCTGCAAGCCATGTTACAGTGCTATCATCATACTTCTGCGATATTTCCGTGTGTATTGTTTCCCACTCTCTAAAATTAACTGTTAGACTTAAATCCTTAATTTCTACTTTTTGGTCTTTTTTAGAAACCAAATAACTTTTAGCAGTTCCGGTTTCAGGGTCGTAGACCTCCCAATGGATAAAATCATCTAAGCTAAAATTCCCATTTAATTCTTTATTTATTCGAGCTAGTACGTTTTTGTTAAAGGCTGCTGTAATTCCTGTTTGATCATTGTAAGCATTTAATATTGTTTGTGGATTTTTCTTTTGATCGAAACCAACAAAAAATAAATCACCTTCGTGCATTAGCTCTTGAACGCTCGTTAAAAAAGAAATTGCTTGAGGGTGTAATAAGTTGCCAATGTTAGACCCTAAGAACAAGATTACCTTTCTGGTGCGATTTAATTTGGCAATATCTGCTAGCACCTCAAAATAGGTACCCTGTTGGGTTCTAACCTGAACTTTAGGTAATTCTAACCGAAGAGAATCTTCTAATTGATCAAGAGCATTTTGACTAATATCAATCGGTAAATATTCAAATGGAAGATTATTGTCAGACAGGTATTTTAATAAAATTTTTGTCTTTTTACCATCACCAGCACCCAATTCAATAAGGTTAAATTCTTTACCATTACTTGAGAAAAGAGATGTTATTTCTTCTTTATGATGGTCTAAAACATCGAATTCAGCATCCGTTAGATAATACTCAGGCATATTCATAATATCTTGAAAAAGCTTATCTCCTTTCTTATCATAAAAATATTTAGATGATAAGTATTTGGGGTATTCCGTTAAGCCCTGATAAACATCTTGTTCAAACGGAGTTTTAAATTGCGTTTGTATTTCTTCATTCATAGAAAGTATGTCGTTCTTTATAGTAAAACTATACGTTTATGGGTGGTTTATTTTACCAATCGAAGGCCTGTATATTGCCATCTCAAATTGGTTTGAAAAAAATTACGATAGGTAGATCTTGTATGTTTTTTGGAAGTTGCGATAGAGCCGCCTCTTAACACTTTTTGATTGACCATAAATTTACCATTGTACTCGCCTAAGGCGCCATCAGCCTTGGAATAATTGGGGTAGGGAAGATAAGCACTCTCCGTCCATTCCCATCGCTTTCCCCATGTAAAATATTCTTGTGCTACTTCCCATTCAAATTCTGTAGGAAGTCGATGCCCTCGCCATTGGGCAAAAGCAAATGCTTCGAAATATGAGATATGGGTCACGGGTGCATTTGGGTTTACTTTCTGCAGTCCGTTGAAGGAATAGTAGTGCCATTCGTTATCAATCATATACCAATATAGAGGTGATTTTATTTGATTGGTATTCACCCAATCCCATCCTTCGGCATGCCATAGCTCAAATTTTTCATATCCACCAGCGGCAATAAAGGCGATGTACTCGCTGTTTTTAATAAGAGTATTTGAAATTTCAAAAGGATGTATGTAGACTTTGTGTCTTCCTAGCTCATTGTCATAACAGAAGCTTTCAGAATTGTGCCCAATCTCATAAATACCTTCTTCTATAGTGATCCATTCTTGCTGATGTTGTTCTACAGGATGTTCTTCAATATCCTCAGAATATACAGGAAGTAAAGGATTATTTCCTAAAATAAATTTGATATCGGTTAGTAATAATTCTTGATGCTGCTTTTCATGATGAATTCCTATTTCTAGCAAATCATCCAATTCTTGATTTTGATTTTTTACAAAAAAGTCTTTCATGGCAGCGGTCACATAATGCCGATAATCGTATACTTTCTGAACCGAAGGTCTTGATAAGTTGCCTCGGTCGGCTCTCACCACACGCTTTCCTAGCGTCTCATAATAACTATTAAATACAAAAGAAAAGTCTTCATCGAAAATTTTATAATTCTCAACATGGGGTTTAAGTATGAATTCCTCGAAAAACCAAGTGGTGTGACCTAGGTGCCATTTAGGAGGTGAAACATCAATTATAGGTTGCACCACATAATCTTCTATTGCTAAAGGTTTACAGAGTGTCTCGGTATAAATTCTAGTCTCAATAAAAAAGTCAAGCAAAGAATCGGTTTGAATCATAGCAATGGTTATTTCCTAAAATTACTGAATTTGAAAAGCAAAAGGGCGGGTTTAAAACAACTTTAAGATAAAACTTATGGTTAACGATATTCCGGATTTGCAAAATTCCAACGTGAACCGTTATCCCAATCTTTTCTAGAATTACCGTATGCTGGATATCCTTGTTGTTCTGCCAACATTTTGGCGAGATGTAAAAGGTTATAGGTCATGAAAGTGGTATTTCGATTGGTGAAATCGTTATTTTGTGCATTGGCCTCTTCGTCTAAATAACTAGGACCGGGGCCTACCTCACCAATCCAACCTGCATCTGCTTGAGGGGGAATACTATACCCTAAATGCTGCAGAGCATAAAGTATGCCCATCGAACAATGTTTCACGCCATCTTCATTTCCTGTAACGATGCAACCTCCAGTTTTACCATAATAAACGTATTGACCTTTCTCATTTTGCATACCGCTCATAGCGTACAAACGTTCAATCAATTTAGTAGCGACTGAAGAACGCTCGCCTAACCAAATAGGAGTGCCGATAACTAAAATATGTGAAGCAGCTACTTTTTCGTAAATCTCTGGCCAATCGTCTTTAGACGCGCCTTCTTTGGTCATGTCGGGCTGTACTCCAACAGGTACATCATAGTCCACTAGTCGCAATACCTCGGCTTCAACACCTTCTGATTTCATGATGTCCATCGAAACATCCATTAGTCCGCGCGTATGACTTTTTGTCGGAGATTTTTTCAAGGTGCAATTAATAAACAGCGCTTTTAACTTTGAGAAATCTGGTTTTTCACTAGCCATTGTAATGCAGTTTAAAGGTTCAAATTATAATAGTAGTAGACTACCATAAAGGTAAAGAAAATTATGAGGGACTATTGCACTGAAAAAGTAAGTGTTTGACTGATTTAGGTCGTAAGCTTGAATTAAATCGAAAGAGAATTATGCTAGATAAATAGTCTAAATATTATTGAAGTTTAAATGTTATTGGTATTGCAAAAGGAACGCGGACTAATTTCCCTTTTTGTTTTCCAGGTGTCATTTGTGGTAGTAGGCTAATTATTCTCCGAGCTTCTGTCATAAGTATTGGATCTGCTCCAAAGGTTCGAATTTTAGTAATAAAACCCTTTTTATCGATAGTGAAAACGACACTTACACGACCAGATATTTTTTTTCTTTGTGCTTTTTTTGGATATCTAAAATGCTGCGTAATATGTTCAATCATACGTTGATTAAAACATTTTCGAAGTTTGTCTTTAGGATAATTTTCACAACCAGGAAATACAGGTACATCTTCAATTAGTGCAAAACCAGTTGTTTTAGTAGCGTAATCTTCTCCGTAGGGAAGTGGATTTAAATTTTTATTTTTTCGGTCTAAAAAGAAATATAATTTGGTGCGAACCATTTCTGAAAGTGGATTTCCAGAGTTATCTACTGGCACAATAAATGGTTCAAGGCTTTTTAAAATCTTAAAATGTATTGAGTCAATGTAATCGTCTGATGATGAAATATCTGAATTTGCGATGTCAACACTACCATCAAAATCAACTGCCAACGCACTAAATATTGCTATTGTGTCGTTCGTGGTATCTTTTGTAATCAGTTCAATTGCTCTTATGTCATAGTGATAAAGGATTTTTTGTTGAAGTTGCTCGTATAGGCACTTATCTTTATCGATGGCAGTTTCACAGATTGAATAAGTTCCCTCTGCTTTTTTGTCTTTCTGAGAAAACCCATAAAGTGAAAAAAATAGTAGTAAGATTGATATGTACTTTTTCATAGTTTTTTAAACAGCAACAACCCCTTTAATATGTGGATGTGGGTCATAATCGACTAATGAAAAATCTTCGAATTTAAAATCGAAAATATCTTTCACTTCCGGATTTAAGATCATTTTTGGTAATGGTCGTGGTTCACGACTCAGCTGTAATTCAACCTGTTCCATGTGGTTGTTATAAATATGAGCATCTCCAAACGTATGAATGAATTCACCTGCTTTATAACCGCAAACCTGCGCTACCATCATGGTAAACAAGGCATAAGAAGCAATATTAAAAGGTACTCCCAAGAAAATGTCAGCACTACGCTGATACAATTGACACGATAGTTTTCCGTCGGCAACATAAAACTGAAAAAAAGCATGACATGGCGGTAGTGCTACTTTTCCATTCGTGATGTTTTCAGCGAATGACTTTGAAGTGTCGGGCAGTACACTTGGGTTCCATGCAGAAACTAGGATACGTCTGCTATTCGGATTGTTTTTCAAAGCATGTATGACATCTTTAATTTGGTCAATTTCATCGTCGTTCCAATTGCGCCATTGGTGTCCGTAAACCGGACCTAAATCTCCGTTTTCATCGGCCCATTCATTCCAAATACGTACTCCGTTTTCTTGAAGATATTTTACATTCGTATCTCCCTTTAGAAACCACAATAATTCATATACTATGGACTTTAAGTGTAGTTTTTTAGTCGTCACCATGGGAAAGCCTTCACTAAGGTCAAAACGCATTTGATGTCCGAAGACACTAAGCGTACCTGTACCCGTTCGATCACCTTTTTGGTTGCCGTTGGCTAATACGTGTTTGAGTAAGTCGTGGTATTGTTTCATAGAGGATAAAGGTAAAAGGTAATGGGTGAAATCTCAAAAAGCTAGTGCTTTGAGTTATCAATAATTATTAACCTAATATCATTCCTGCAATTGTCGCTGAAAGCAAAGAGGCTAAAGATCCACCGATTACAGCTTTGATTCCAAACTCTGAGAGCGTTTTGCGTTGGCCAGGCGCAAGAGAGCCAATTCCACCTATTTGTATGCCAATTGAAGCAAAATTTGCAAAGCCACAAAGCATGTAGGTGGCCATGATTATTGATTTATTAAATTTAAAATGCGGATTGGTGGCAAGGTCTTTAAGTTCGGCCAATTGAATGTAGCCTATAAATTCACTTGCGGCTAATTTAATACCCAATAGCTGACCCATTAACATTATATCTTCCTTGGCTACTCCGATTAGCCACATCAGCGGTGCGAAAATAGTTCCTAAAATAGCTTCAAGGGAAAATTTGTCGTAAGATGTATTATCTGCTATCCACGAGTTTATTGAGGTCCAATCACCCAGCCCTCCCAATATACCATTAATCATTGCTATAAATGCAACAAAAACGAGAAGCATTGCCCCAACGTTAACGGCTAGTTTGAGTCCTTCTGTGGTACCATTTGCGATCGCATCCAATAGGTTTGAGCCTATTTTATCTTGTGAAACTTTTACATCTGTATTTATTGTCTCGGTTTGCGGATATAATATTTTTGATATTACTATGGCACCTGGAGCAGCCATTACAGAAGCTGCTAATAAATGTTTTGCGAAAATGAGTTGTAAGGCAGGGTCATCGCCTCCGAGAAAACCAATATAAGCAGCGAGAACAGCTCCCGCAACGGTAGCCATGCCCCCGATCATAACTAACAGAATCTCAGACTTATTCATTTTTTCTAAATAGGCCTTAATTAAGAGTGGAGCTTCAGTCTGACCTAAAAAGATATTACCAGCGATGGATAAACTTTCTGCGCCAGAAATTCCAAGTGATTTTGTGAGCAGCCAAGCTAGGCCTTTTACTACCCTTTGAATTATACCTAAATAGAAGAGAACTGAAGTAAGGGCGGAAAAGAAGATAATCGTGGGTAGTACTTGAAATGCGAAAATATATCCAAAAGTGTCCATGTCAACAACGAGTCCCTCGAATAAAAATTTACTTCCTGCTCTAGTAAATTCTAAAATGTCAATAAAGCGTTCACCGATCCATTCAAATATAATTTGAACGAAGCGTACTTTCAAAACACCAATTGCTATGATGAGCTGAAGTCCAAGTCCGATTCCTACAGTTTTCCAGTTGATAGCTCGTCTATTTGCACTAAACAGAAAAGCAATTAAAATTAAGACTCCCATGCCCAGAACACCTCTCCACAAACTATTCACCGAGAATCCAGCGTTCGGTACTATTTCCGAAACATCATTGATAGTAGTAGCTTCAAGTGCTGGTTCTATATTGATAGCACTAGACTCTTGGGCAAGAGCGGGAAAACAAAGAAGTAGCACAAGTATTAAAATCCATAGCTTGGTTTTCATAAATACTTGTTTGTTGGTGAATTAGTTTCGTTTGGAAATTTCGTCTCTTAGTTTGGCTGCTTTTTCGTAATCTTCATTAGCTACAGCACGATCGAGTTCTTTATTGAGTTCGTCAATGGTAAGTTCAGTATACCCATCGGTTGCTCCTTGTTCAATTTCAACGGTTTCACCTTCTTGTAATATTTCATCAACCATGATACTATCGTCTGCGTCTTCTTTGTCTTTATCTTTTGAAGAAAATTTTAAGAAAATGCCCGCTTTGTCCAATATGGTTTTATAAGTAAAAATTGGCGCGCTGAATCGTAAAGCCAAAGCTATTGCATCACTGGTTCTGGCATCAATAATTTCTTCGATTTTATCTCTTTCACAGATAATACTGGAATAGAAAACACCGTCAACGAGTTTATGTATGATGACCTGTTTGATAACAATTTCGAAGCGATCTGAAAAGTTTTTAAAAAGATCATGAGTTAGTGGGCGAGGTGGTTTGATTTCTTTTTCTAATGCGATTGCAATGGATTGAGCCTCAAAGGCACCAATAACGATAGGAAGTTTTCTATCGCCATCAACCTCATTTAAAATAAGAGCATAGGCCCCATTTTGGGTTTGACTATAGGATATTCCTTTTATTTTTAATCGTACTAAACTCATAGACGTTTTAAACTAAGAAAGGCTGTTCAAACAAAAAGGGGTGACCAATTAGTTTGAACAGCCCTTCTTTATTAGGGGCAAATTAACGAAATTTAAGCGTTTTGCGCTTTAAAATCTTTTAATTTTTCGATGAGTTGTGGTACAACTTCGAAGGCATCACCTACAATACCGTAATCTGCTGCTTTAAAGAAAGGAGCTTCAGGGTCTGTATTAATTACCACCTTCACTTTTGAAGAGCTGACTCCTGCTAAATGTTGGATCGCTCCAGAAATACCGATAGCTATATAAAGATTACTTGCAACAGGTTTTCCAGTTTGGCCAACATGTTCGCCATGAGGTCTCCAACCTAAATCAGAAACAGGTTTCGAACAAGCGGTAGCAGCACCTAAAACATCAGCTAGTTCTTCAATCATTCCCCAATTCTCAGGTCCTTTAAGTCCTCTTCCTCCTGAGACAACGATGTCGGCATCTGCGATGGTTGCTTTTCCAACGACTTTGTCAATTTCAATAGATTTTGTTGCAAAATCAGCTTCACTTAATGAAGGATTAAAATCTTCTACCGCTGCAGATGTAGCATTTTCATGCGCACCAAACGAATTATTCGATACACCAATAACTTTGACGTCTGAGTTGATCTGCGTTTGAGCAAAGCCTTTGTTGCTAAAAGCAGTTCGTGTCACGGTAAACGGACTCGTACTTTCAGGGGCAGCGACGACATTGGGTACATAGCCAGCTCTTAGTTTTCCAGCAACCAATGGAGCTAAAAACTTCGTATCTGCACTTGAGCTCAGTATTATGGTGCTTGCATTTTCATTCGCAACCGCTTCACTTATGACGTTTGCAAATGCTTTGGCGTTGAAGGTATTCAACTTTTCATCGGAAACATTCAATACTTTTGAAACTCCGTAAGCACCCAAACTATCATTTTCAGTGGCGTTAAACGAAATAGCGGTTACTGAAGTACCTAATTGATCTGCTACTGCTTTTGCATAAGAAGCAACCTCAAAAGCATTCTTCTTAAATTTTCCGTTTTCTGATTCTGTATATACTAATACTGACATATTTTCTTTTTTATATTGCTTTGGCTTCATTATGAAGCAGATTTACCAAATCATCAACATTATCGACTAACTTAACTGCTCCTTTGGCAGCTGGTTTTTCGAATTTTCTATCTTCAGTAGTCTTATTGGCATCAACGGGTTCAACTACATTTAAGGCCTTTTTTCGTGCCATCATGATACCCCTCATATTTGGTATTCTCAAATCACTTTCCTCAACCAAACCTTTTTGTCCTCCAATAACTAAAGGAAGGCTTGTTGAGATTTTTTCTTTACCACCATCGATTTCGCGCATCGCAGTAGCCGTTGTTCCATCTACTTCCAAACCAATGCACGTATTAACAAAGTTCATATCAAGTAAGGTGGCAAGTATGCCTGGTACCATTCCACCATTGTAGTCAATAGATTCACGACCAGCAATGACTAAATCGTAACCTCCATTTTTAACCACTGCAGCCAGTTGTTCCGCAACAAAAAAACCATCTGTCGGTTCTGCATTCACACGAATAGCTTCATCAGCACCAATTGCCAAAGCTTTTCTTATGGTAGGCTCTGTAGTTGCACCGCCAACGGTCGCAACATGAACACTAGCACCTTGCTTTTCTTTAAACCACATGGCTCTAGTTAGGCCAAATTCATCGTTGGGATTGATCACAAACTGCACCCCATTAGTGTCAAATTTTGTGTCACCATCAGTGAAATTTATTTTGGATGTTGTATCCGGTACATTACTTATACAAACTAATATTTTCATTATAATAAGGTCTTTAAAATGACAGCGCTAAGATAGGTATTAATTTCCGAATTTACTATGCATGCATAGTAAATTTTATAACTTTTTTTGATTTTAAGGCTGCAATTTTTGAGATATATTTTCCTATTTTTGCATGCGTTTTTAGCACAATCAAGAAATAGTAATATATGAAAACATTGCAGTTTAGACAGGCTATTTGCGAAGCTATGTCAGAAGAGATGAGAAGAGATGAGTCCATTTATTTAATGGGTGAAGAGGTTGCTGAATACAACGGCGCTTACAAAGCTTCTAAAGGAATGTTAGATGAATTTGGTGCGAAACGAGTGATCGATACTCCGATTTCTGAATTAGGTTTTGCGGGTATCGGAGTGGGTTCTACAATGACGGGTAATCGACCCATTATAGAATTTATGACCTTTAATTTTGCTTTAGTGGGTATTGATCAAATTATCAATAATGCCGCGAAGATTCGACAAATGTCTGGTGGACAATTTCCTTGTCCGATTGTCTTTAGAGGGCCTACTGCTTCAGCGGGTCAACTGGCTGCTACGCATTCACAAGCTTTTGAAAGTTGGTACGCCAATTGTCCAGGTTTAAAGGTTGTTGTGCCATCAAATCCAGCAGATGCTAAAGGGTTATTAAAAGCTGCCATTCGCGATGACGATCCGGTAATTTTCATGGAATCAGAACAGATGTACGGTGATAAAGGAGAAGTTCCTGAGGGAGAATATACAATTCCTTTAGGAGTGGCTGACATCCGAAGAGCTGGAAGCGATGTTACTATTGTTTCCTTCGGAAAGATTATTAAGGAGGCTGATAAAGCGGCGGATGAATTAGAAAAAGAAGGAATTAGCTGCGAAATCATCGATTTAAGAACGGTAAAACCGATGGATTATGAAGCTATTTTGACCTCGGTAAAGAAAACAAATCGATTGGTCGTTTTAGAAGAAGCTTGGCCGTTTGGAAATGTAGCCACTGAGATAACATTTCATGTTCAAAAACACGCGTTTGATTATTTAGATGCTCCTATAGAAAAAATAAACACCGCTGATACGCCAGCACCTTATTCACCAGTTTTGCTGGCTGAATGGTTACCGAATCATGAAGATGTGGTAAAAGCTGTTAAGAAAGTGTTATATAGGTAACAAACAATTTTTGTAAACATACCTTTGCTTCGTCGACTAAAAATTGACGGAGCATTTTTGTTGGTATGCTATTTGATAAAGTTCTGTTGAGAACATAAATCTTCGAATGAAACATTTCTTTTTTTCACTATTCTTTCTTTTTATCAGTACCCTAGCTGCCCAAACTAAAGTGGGTGGTATGGTGATTGATGAATTGGGTGAACCTGTTGCTTTTGCCAATGTTATTTTCAAGAACTCCAATGAGGGTACAATCACCAATGATAATGGTCGATTTTATATGGAGTCTGACGAAACCTATGAAACTCTATTAATCTCATTTATTGGTTATACCGATCAAGAAATAACACTGACGTCAAGGGTAACCTATGAGATGAAAATCACGATGGTTGAGAGTACAGAGCAACTCGATGAAGTGGTATTGATTTCAGGAAAACAGTCTAAAAAAAATAATCCTGCGGTAGATATCTTACGTAAAATTTGGGCGAAGAAACGTGTAAATGGTTTGAGAAAATTTGATCAATATGCTTTTGATAAATATGAGAAGGTAGAATTTGATTTGAATACTATTGACAGTGCTCTAATGGAAAAGAAAATTTTCAAGGGTTTAGAGTTTATCTTTCAAGATTTAGATACTTCTAGAATTACGGGTAAAACGTATCTACCTATTTTCTTAAATGAGACGTTTTCAAAGGTGTATGGTGATAATAATTTCAAGGAAGAAAAAGAAAATATTTTAGGAAACAAAAACTCGGGTTTTGATAACAATCAGGCAATAATAGCTTTTGTTGCTGATCTGTATCAAGAATATGATATCTATGATAACTATTTAAAGTTTTTTGATAAAAGCTTTACAAGCCCTCTCTCACGAACTGGTATTGATACCTATAATTATGCATTACGTGATAGTGCTTTCATAGATAATAAATGGTGCTATAACATTGTGTATTATCCTAGGAGAAAAAATGAACTGACCTTTAAAGGTGATTTTTGGGTCAATGACTCTACCTATGCAATTAAAAATATAAATTTAGAGGTTACCAAAAGTGCAAATATCAACTGGGTAAAAGAGATCTATATTGAGCAAGAATTTGATGTCGTCAATGACTCCGTTTTTCTTCTGAAACGTGATTATATGTTGAGTGATTTTAGCTTTCAGAAAAAAGAAGAATCTAGAGGAGTTTATGGGAAACGGACAACAGTTTATGACAATTATAAGTTTGATATAAAGCGACCAAAAGAATTTTATAAAACCGATAAGAATCCTTTCGATCCTGCCGCTGTTGTCAAAGACGACGAATTCTGGGCCACGAATCGGTTAGAGAATTTAAATAAAGACGAGGCGGGAATTTATAAACTACTGGACACTTTAAAAACAGTACCTAAATTTAAATCTTACTATAACCTTGTGAGTATCCTAGGTTCTGGTTATGTGGAAATCGATAAATGGAATATGGATATTGGTTCAGTCTACGATTTCTTCGGATATAATGATGCAGAAGGCGCTCGGGTTAGAATTGGGGCAAGAACCTATTTTGGAGAAAATGATCTGTGGCGCTTGGAAGGATATACGGCCTACGGTTTTGCTGATCGCAAATTCAAAACAGGAATTTCAGGAAAGTTTCTTTTAGATCGTAAAAATCGATTGATAATCTCTGGTGGAAATCGGCGAGATATTGAACAACTCGGAGTGAGTCTTACTGCCACAAATGATGTTTTAGGACGAAGTATTGCTTCGTCGTCTCTGCTTACCGTTGGGGCGAACAACCGATTGACAAATATTAATTTAAGTGCGCTGAATTTAGAAATAGAACCACGAACAAATTTTAGAATTGGTATCGGTAGTACATTTCGAACGCTGAGTTCCGCATTGCCCAACGACTTTAGTCTCGATTATATTGACCCTGATTCACCCACAGGTATTTCTTCTGAAATAAGCCAGCTTGATTTAAACGCACTTATCATTTACACACCTGGCAAGCGAACCATCGGTTATGGTGTAGAACGAAGAGACATCAATGATAATTATAGTACCTTATTATTAAAGTATACCAAGGGAATTGAAGGAACTATGAATAGTGATTTTAGTTATGATCGACTTCAATTTTCATACAGTCAACCTTGGCAGGTTGGAGGTTTTGGAAGACTTTTCAGTACTTTAGAAATCGGAAAAACCTTTGGGGCAGTTCCTTTAGGCTTATTAAGTGTCGTGCCTGGTAACCAAACCTTTTTCTCTAATTATGGTACGTTTCCAAATTTAGATTTTTACGAGTTTGTTACTGATACGTACGCCTCATTGCATTTAGAACATAATTTTAACGGTCGTTTATTTTCAAGAGTTCCTTTTTTACGTAAACTCAATTTAAGAGAAATTGTCGCTCTTCGAGGTGTTTGGGGAGATTTGTCTGACGAAAATAGAGCTTTAAGTGCTCCGGCTGCAGTCAACACTCCATTACAAGCACCTTCTGAAAGAATATACTATGAATATTCTGTGGGAGTTGGAAATATTTTTAAGATTCTTAGAATTGATTTTAATTTCCGAGGAAATTATTTAGACAGTCCGAATGCTAGACCCTTTAGTGTAACGGGTACTTTCGGATTTAATTTTTAACATCGTTACCCTAACTATAAAAAGATATACTAACCAAGGTAAAGAATCGTTGAAGTATCTTTACTTTCTTAAATAAACAAGCAACTATTAGTACAGAACTTGATGACATTACTTTTGACGTATTAATCGAAATTCCCAAAGGAAGTCGAAATAAATATGAGTACGATTTTACTTTACATAAAATTCGATTTGATCGTATGTTATTTTCGTCAATGATGTATCCAGGTGACTACGGGTTTGTTCCTGAGACCCTTGCACTAGACCAAGATCCTTTGGATGTGTTGGTTTTAGGTACGGAGCCAACCTACCCTATGGTGGTGATGGAAGTTCGGCCTATTGGTGTGTTTCACATGACCGATGAAAAAGGGCCGGATGAAAAAATTATCTGCGTACCCGTAAGCGATCCTGTTTGGAATAAAAAGTATGATTTAAGTGATATAAATCCACATCGTAAAAAAGAAATCAAGCACTTTTTTAAAGTCTATAAAGATTTAGAGGAAAAGAAAGTTGATACCGGAGGTTGGGGTGATGCAAAAGAAGCTATTGCCATTTATCATGAATGTGTGAAGCGCTATGACGAAAGCGAACACAAAAAGAAACGCACATTTACGATTTAGATAAATTTCACATAAAAAAAAGCCACTTTTAGCAATAAAAGTGGCTTTTTTTATTCTATTTGATTTTAGTACATTAGCAGCCTTTAAAAAAACTAAAATAACTCAACAAAATGGAATTAGTAATTCAATTATTACCAGCATTTGGAGTAATAGCCCTTCTTTTTGTGGCTTGGAAGAATGCTTGGGTAGGCAAGCAGGAAGTCGGTAACGACAAAATGGCTAGAATTGCCAAAAATATTGCAGATGGTGCAATGTCTTTCTTAAAAGCAGAATACAAAATCTTATCGATTTTTGTGATTGCAGTAGCTATTCTTTTGTATTTCAAGGGAAGTAATGAAGTAGGATCAAACGGAATGGTAGCTGTATCCTTTATAGTTGGAGCAATTTGTTCGGCTTTAGCAGGATTTATCGGAATGAAAGTTGCCACCAAAGCAAACGTTAGAACCACACAAGCTGCTAAAAC
>CALHCJ010000011.1 GCA_937936275.1 uncultured Flavobacteriaceae bacterium | reverse complement strand
CCATCATTGTCTAAATCTGCATAAGTACTACCATTACTGAATGTAGGGTTCTTTTCAAACCATTGAGCTGTGGCATCCTCAAATGTAAGATCACCACGATTCCTGAAAAAATAGTTTGGAACTTTATTTTCAGGAATCTTTTTGATCAATTCTAAATCTTGTGCTGACATGCCATCATCAATTTTTTCTTGAATGATGTCATTTGAAATAAATTGAATAAAATCCATGTTATTGGTGGCACCTTTTATTCCATTTGAAACAAAAATATCCTTGAATCCATCATTGTCAAAATCAGCGAGTAAACCGCCCCAAGACCATCCTGTTGCGGCGACACCAGAGAGACTTGCTATTTCACTGAATGAATTGTCACCTAGATTCAGGTGTAGGGTATTTTGCATAAATTGAGGCGCATAACCATTTTTCAAGTAGTTTTGGTAGATAGGGTATGAAAATTCCAAACCAGAAGTTCTATAAGTTTGCGAATCTCGTGGCAACATATCCATTGAAAGAATATCTGTAAAACCATCATTATTAATGTCAGCAATATCGTTGCCCATTGAATAATGTGAAGTATGTCCTAATTTTTTGGAATCAAAAGAAATGATCTCTTTAAAACTCCCATCTCTTTTATTGATATATAAGTAATCGTTCTCATAAAAATCGTTACCAACGTAAATATCAGGATAGCCGTCATTATTGACATCACTGATGCCCAAACCTAAGCCGTATCCAGTTTTACCTTGATAAATATTCGCTTCGTAGGAGACATCAATAAATTTTTGATCATCATTTCTAAATAGTACATCGCCTGATTTTGGATGATATCCTTTGCGTAAAGAGCCATTTCCGTATGAATTATTAGGATGTACGGAATGATTCATCAAATACATATCCAAGTCGCCATCCAAATCATAATCAAAGAATGCCGCTTGGGTTGAGAGGCCGGAAAAGGCTAACCCATATTTTGCCGCGTCTTCTTTGAAATGGGGAATACCATTGGCATCAACACCTTGATTGATATATAAGAGGTTTGTACCTTTTAAAGCGCGGTACCCCGACGCCTTACAGACGTATATGTCTAGAAGGCCGTCAGCATTAATATCTACATGCGATACTCCCGTGGACCATGTGTTAAGATTATCGATGTTGGCCTGTTCAGTAATATCTTTAAATTTTAGAGATCCGAGATTCAAATAAAGTTTATCCGAGCCCTGGTTCGAAGTAAAATATATGTCTGGTAAATCATCATTATTAAAATCGGCAACGGCTACTCCTGCTCCGTTATAATAGTACAAATAGGTAAGAATGTTTAATTCTTCGCTTGGGATTAATTCGTTTTTAAAATCAACTCCGGTGAAGGAGGCGTCAAGCTTTCGAAATCGTTTTAGTTGAGGTTTTGTACAAGCAGCAAGTAAAAAATAAAAAACTAAAAAAAGTAGTAAGATCCTTTTCATAATTCACTAAAAAGCAACGTTGCAAGATAAAAATTCTTTAAGAAAAGGTTGGCTAGTAGGGCGTTAATGTTTTTTGAATTTTAAACTGTTTTAGTAGAACAAAAGTCTTTTACATTATGATAATTTTCTACTGAGATGTTATTGAAGAGAATTTAAGAAAAAAGCTCTAACGAAATTTCGTTAGAGCTTTTTAAACACTTAAAATTTAAGTTTTTAGTATCCTGGATTTTGAACCAAATTTGGGTTCAAAATAATTTGGGTAGCTGGAATTGGAAAAAGTTCTCTATCGCTATTACCTACAGCCGCAGGATCTTTGAATTCCCAGTCACGTGTATATTGACCAAAACGAATTAAATCGTTTCTTCGCCAGAATTCAACATAAAGTTCTCTACCTCTTTCATCAAGTAAATCACTTTCAGAAACAGAACCTAATGGTGAAGCACCACGAAGAACACGTAATTCATTAACCATAGCAGTAGGGTCACCACCACTACGCATTAGAGCTTCAGCTTTCATTAAATGCGCATCTGAGTATCTGAAAAATATTTCATGCTCGTTGAAAGCTCCAAAAGTTGGATTGTATTTCATCAAACGAATACCAGTAACCTCATTATTATCAATTAAACTACTCGCACCAGTAACCGTACTCGTAAATTCACGAGTAAATGAAAGTGGAGCACCACCTCTTTCTTGCAAAGGAGAACCGTCACCTGCGAATTGTTGACCAATTAAAAACCCGTTACCCACGTTCGAACCATCGGCAAATCCATCACCATTTTCGTCTTGAGTTCCAGGAGCACCAGTGAAAGCTGTACCGCCTGGAGGAACGCCACCTCTTCGTTCTTCTTGACCATCAAGTGCATTACCCATTGCATCTAGTCTATTGCTATTGGCATCTCCTTCAAACAAATCATAATACTCGGCTAGTGTACTAAAACCATTCCAGCCACCACCACCAAGCTCGGTAGAGTTATAGTGTAAGCCATTGAAAATACGATTTCCTACGCCAGTGTTGATGTACCAAATCGTTTCGGTGTCTGCAGTGTCTCTGAAAATATCAAAATAACCGCCTTGTAAAGCATAACCTTCTGCAGCAATTTCATCAACCAATGAGATTACACGAGCCATATCAGCTGCGTCAGGCGTACCTGAACCGTTGTATATATGTTTGTTCAAAAGAAGTTTCGCTAAAAGATATCGGGCGGCCCCCTTGGTTCCTCTCAGATTATCGCTACCTGCCGCAGCAGCTGGTAGACCAGAAATAGCAGCTTCTAAATCGGCTGTAATAAAATCAATAGCTACCTCACCCGTAAAAACTTCAGGATCTTGCAGTGGAGGGGCAGACGTATCTCTAAAAGGAATCTGTCCAAAGTTATCTAAAATTACGTACATAGCGAAAGCCCTTAGGAAAGACGCATTGGCTACATCAGAAGCTGAAGAAGCTGAACGAGAATCTAATACCTCACTACCTGCTAACTGAAGCTCATTTAATTGATTCCATACATTTGTAATAAATGCATGATCTGGTGTCCAAGAATGCTGGTGGAGCTGTCTCCAAATACCATTATCGCCCCAGTCTGATCCTCTAGTTGGTATTAACTGAGCATCAGTGGTTACCTCGCTTAAGGCAAAAAGGTCAGCTTGATTACCAATAATACCACGTATACTATTATACATTTCATTAACACTACTTTCCGCCGCAGCAGGGTCAGTAATGCCTTGAAATTCTGATGTTAGAATTGAATCAGTCTCTTCGATCTCCAAATCGGTACAGGCGAAGAGTATGCTTGCTCCTATAAAGGATAGAGCAAATACTTTAGATTTTGTTTTTAAATAATTTATCATTGCGTTTTTTTTTTTAATATTAAAAGCTTGCGTTTAAACCAATGGTAAAGGTTCTTGGACGTGGGAATGAAGTATAATCAATTCCCGCACTTGGAACACCACTACCTAAATCACCCGTATTCGTTGAAACTTCAGGATCTAAACCACTATAACCCGTAATTAAGAATAAGTTTTGACCATTTAGTGAAAGGCGCATAGATTTAAACAAACCTTCACCAGTAAGAGGCACATTGTACCCAATGGTTGCGTTTTGTAGTCTAACAAAATCACCTTTTTCTAAATATAAAGTCGAAACTTCTTGCGAAACTAACTCAAGTGACTCTAATGTACCGTTTCTTGAAGTTTCAAACGTTGGTCGATTCAAGAAAGCGTTTGCCGTGTTATTATACACATAAAAACCAAATTGACCTGCAAAATACGTTGAAGCATCAAACCTTCCTGAACTGAAGTTTAGAGAAAGTCCGGTTGTAATATCCGGTAATGCATCTTTATCAACGAAATCTTTGGCGTCTGCCGAGAAATTTGGATTTCCGCTAGCATCTTCAGAATATTCAGCCATGTAATAAGAGAATAAAGAACGACCTTCACCCAAACGTTGAGCGAATGCACCTGTAAGACCTGGTCCATTAATTGCTCCAAAATCAGCAGTGGTTCCATTCAAACCTTCTACTACGTTATCGTTATAAGCAATATTGAAGTCAACAGAAAAACTTGATTTCTCTGTTTGAACAAGATCGTAACCTAAAGCCAGTTCCACACCTTGGTTGATTACGACACCTTCTTCTAAGTTTTTGAAGGTAAATGGATCAAACGCAGGAGCAGGAGCAGCTTGTCTAAATAACAGGTCGCTAGTTTCTTTGCGGTAAAGATCGATAGAACCACGTAAACGATCATTGTTAAAACCAAAATCTAAACCGACGTTGAAGTCTAGGGTTTCCTCCCACTTCAAATCAGGGTTTTGCACGGCTACTGTAGTTAAACCTGGCCTATCAACCGAACCATCGTTATCAAATCCTGGTCCTGCGAAACGTTGTCTTTTTAGGAAGTTAGCATAACCCAAACCACCTTGGTTACCTACAAGACCACCGGATAATCTTAGCTTTAAGGTTGAAAAAGTGTCACCCACGAAATCTTCTTCACTAAGTTTCCACGCAAAAGCTGCAGAAGGGAAATAACCGTATTGGTTATTTCCACCAAAACGAGAAGAACCATCAGCTCTAATTGTAGCCGTAAATAAGTATTTGTCATTAAGGCTATAATTGATACGCCCAAAGAAAGATTGGAGCTCATCCGTATTATCAAAGGTATCCATCCAAAAAGAACGATAACTTCTGGTGCCACCACCAGGAATAGTGTTGGTGTCATTCAATGGTGCTAAGGTGTTTACAAAACTACTGCCATCTGCATTGTAACCCAGATTCTGAAAAGGTCCATCAACTAAATCTTGAACACTATTGGCAGTATCTTCAAGTTCATTTGCCATTGCATTCAAATCAGTAGTTCCTATTCCAAATCCTTGTGAGTTAAATCCTTGTCTTCTGAAATCTTGATAGGTAAAACCTCCAATAACATCTAAACTAGAATTTTCAAAATCCTTTTTATAATTTAAGGTTGCTTCTAATAAGTTACTGGTAGCTTTTAACGTATTTCTTGAAGCCTGACCATTTCCAGTAATTCGACCCGAATTGTTGTAAGCAGAAGATACTACAGACACTGCCGCAGCATCAGATTGATCATAACCTAAGGTAACTTTTGCGGTAAGAGCATCAACGATATCATATTCTACCGAACCATTTAGTAAAATACGATCTACAACAGTTTCAGCATTGAAATTGGCTAAAATATTGGCAGGATTCAATCTATTTCCGTCTACACTAAAACCAGCTTGGTTTGGCCAAGTTGGAGGTGCCGCGTACGCCGCACCAATTAAGTTTCCACTTGCTCCAGCACCACCTGCAATATTGGGCGCATCATCAACAACTTGAGAAATCGATGTTTGAATAGAAACTCGAAGTTTGTTATCGAAGAAGCGATGTGCTGCATTAATTCTACCCGTAAGTCTTTCTTGACCAGAATTTTCAAGAACACCCAATTGTTTTGCATAAGAAACTGTAGCTCTTATGTTTCCGTCTCCGTAGTTATGTGCATATGATAAGTTGTTATCTGTAGAAGCAACACTTCTTGTGATCACATCTTGCCAATCGGTATCAGAATTTGTATTGTCATCAAAATTAGGAACAGGTTGTCCTCGTAATGCTAAATTTTGAGCACGATACTCAGCTGCATTAAACAAATCAAATTCATTCGCAGGAGTAGAAATACTTAGATTACTTGAAAATTCGAAAGTGCCTCCCTGAGATCCTCTACCACTTTTAGTAGTAATGATTACAACTCCATTCGCACCTCTTGATCCATATATTGCAGTTGCAGACGCATCTTTCAATACCGACATGCTTTCGATGTCTGAAGGGTTAATGAAGCTTAAGGGGTTTCTTGCAGAAGCATTACCATCAACGATACCACCTGTGCTCGGTGTTGTTCCTTCATCAGAAAGTGGAATACCATCAACAACAAATAAAGGGTTGTTGTTCGAACGAATTGAGTTAGAACCACGAATTCGAATAGCAATACCCGCACCTGGTTCTCCACTTGACTGAGAAATTTGAACCCCAGCAGTTTTACCTTGTATTAACTGCTCTGGTGATGAAATAATACCAGCATTAAAATCTTCTGCTTTTACCGCAGTAACCGAACCCGTAGCATCTTTAACAGTTGTCGTACCGTATCCAATTACAACAACCTCTTCTAATGCCTCTGCATCTTCTTGCATTGTTACGTTAATTGAGGATTGCGAATTCACCGCGATCTCTTGTGTTTTAAAGCCAACATAGCTGAATACCAATGTGGCGTCACTTCCGGCTTCGATGGTATAGTTTCCATCAAAATCCGTTTGAGTACCAGTCGTAGTTCCTTTTACTACAACACTTGCTCCGGGCAAGGGTCCTTGAGCGTCAGAGACGGTTCCGGTTACTTCCTGTGCTTGTACGAATCCAAAGCAAATAAATGCTCCGATCACTAACAAACTTCTAAGTAGCGTAATCTTCATAAATTGTTAATTTTAGTTGAGTTAATTTAAATTTAAGTATATAAAAGAGTTAAAAATATGTAAAAAAAGCATAAAATCAGTCCTTGGGAAGAAATCTAAAACTACGAAAACGGTTTCGTGTTAATAACTTTCTTTAAATGTAGGTTCTTTATTTTAGGGTACTGTAAATTCCATTATTCGTATTTTTAGGGTGCAAAAAAAAACGAAATTATACATTTTAGCAAATATAGTACTTTTTTGTTTTGGTCTTTTTTTTCTTAAATCTGGCGTTTTTTAAAGTCAACTGTTAAAAATTAACATTTGATAATAGGACCCAAGGAAAAGAAGTATTTTGCCGTAATAAACAACCCTTTTCAGAAAACTTGTGAGACGAAAAATTACATTGAAAGATATTGCCAGAGAACTTGAGGTTTCTATTTCAACGGTATCGAAGGCGTTAAAAAACAGTGAGGAAATTGGAAGAGACACTAAAGAAAAGGTACAAGCTTTTGCTAAACTTTATAATTACAAACCGAATAATATTGCGATAAGCCTGAAAAACAAGCACACTCGGAACATAGGAGTTATCATACCAGATATTGTTCATCATTTTTTTACAACAGTTTTTCGCGGCATCGAAAAGTACGCTAACAGTAGAGGATACAATGTAATTGTATGTGTCTCTGACGATTCTTTTAATAAAGAGGTCATTAATATGGAGATGCTGGCGAACGGCAGTATTGATGGATTTATTTTATCGCTTGCTGACGAAACCCTAGAAAAAGGAGATTTTACTCATCTTAAACAAATTAGAGAACAAGGTATCCCTTTAGTATGTTTTGATCGAACTACCGCCGAAGTCGAATGTGATAAAGTTATTATAAATGATACCGATATTTCTTATGAAGTTGTAACAAAACTTATTAAGGATAAACGAAAAAGAATAGGATTGGTAACCAATATTGGTTTTGGAGATGTAAGTAATAAAAGAGCAAAAGGATATAAGAAGGCGCTCTTAGAAAACAACCTAATTTACGACGAAAATTTAGTTTTAAGACTAGCATATCATGACGTAAACGAGCAACAAATTTCAGAATTTTTTAAAACTCAAAATGTTGATGCAGTACTATGTGTGAATGAGATATTTGCTATGCACTGCATGGGAATGGCTCAGACCTTGGGATTTTCTGTTCCTGAGGATATTGCCTTTGTAGGGTTTTCAGATGGAATTTTATCTAAGTTTTCAAAACCTCCTCTTACTGCAGTGGCGCAACATGGTGATCAAATGGGGCAAACAGCAGCGGAAATTTTGATAGGAAAGATAGAAGCTGAAATGGATGAAGAAGATATTGAAACATATCGTACCGAAATCATCCAAGCGACTCTTATTGAAAGAGGCTCTACTAGAAATTAAATCATAAGAATTTATAAAATGAATAAAACCGGATTCATATTCGATTTGGATGGTGTTATCGTCGATACTGCAAAGTATCACTATTTGGCATGGAAGAATTTAGCAGAAGAACTTGGCTTTGAATTTACCAAAGAACAGAATGAACTTTTTAAAGGAGTCAGTCGCAAGAGATGTCTTGAAATATTATTGGATATCGGAAATGTTACCGCAAGCAAGCAAGATTTTGATCGATGGATGATTGAGAAAAATGAGGATTATCTCAAGTATATTGAAAAAATGGATGAAAGTGAAATACTTCCTGAAGTGCCAAGAGTGTTAAAATTTTTGAAGCAAAAGCAAGTTCCCATTGCTTTGGGTTCTGCTAGCAAGAATGCAAGACCTATATTGGAAAAAGTGAAGTTATTATCTTATTTTGATACTATTGTAGATGGAAATAATGTTACGAAGGCAAAACCAAACCCCGAAGTTTTCTTAATAGCGGCACGAGAACTTGAAGTAAAGCCTGAAAACTGTGTCGTATTCGAAGACGCGGTCGCTGGTATTCAAGCTGCGAATAATGCAAAAATGAAAAGTATTGGAATAGGTGATGCTAAAATTCTTACAAAAGCAAAGCATAATTTCAATGACTTTACGGAAATTAGCTCAAATTTTTTGGAAAGTTTAATATCTGAATAGAACTTTTCTTTAGGACAACAACCGAAATAAGATTATTGAATGAATCAAAATTATATAAAGCCAAATGGCTGGTCTATCATAGAAGAAGGTTTTGACAAAGAACGTGTTAAGTCTTCTGAGAGCCTTTTTAGTATTGGAAACGGTGCCATGGGGCAACGTGCTAATTTTGAAGAAGCGTATTCAGGCGATACCTTTCAAGGAAGCTATATCGCAGGAGTATATTACCCCGATAAAACCCGTGTTGGGTGGTGGAAAAATGGATATCCCGAATATTTTGCAAAGGTTTTAAATGCACCAAATTGGATTGGTATCAAAGTAAGTATCAATGGCGAATCTTTAGACTTAAATACTTGTACTTCGATTTCTGATTTTCGTAGAGAGTTACACATGAAAGAGGGTTGGTATCAACGTTCTTTTGCAGCTGTTTCTTCTGCTGGTGTTAAGGTAGATGTAAAAGTTACTCGTTTTTTAAGCTTAGCTATTGATGAGGTTGGTGCTATTAAATATGAAATCATTCCGGTTGACCAAGATGCAGAAATAAGTTTTGAACCTTATCTTGACAGTGGAATTACCAATGAGGATAGCAATTGGGATGATACGTTTTGGAATACTACAAATATTGAGATTCTTCTAAATCAGGGCTTCATCGAAGCCCATACCATGAAAACAAATTTCGCGACATGCACTTTCATGCAATCGCACCTGTATTTAGATGGTGAAATTGTTAAAAATAATCCTAGCAAAATTGAGAATAATCTATATGTTGGTCATCAGTATACCCAAAAGGTAAAGCAAGGTCAAACCTTAGAATTACAAAAATTTGGAGGATATACAGTTGATAGAAATCATAAAAAATCAAAATTAATTGATGCAGCCAAAGACGTATTAGTTCAGGCATCTAACCTAGGTTTTGAAGCTTTACTCGAAACGCAAAAAAAGGCATGGGCAAAGGTGTGGGAAATGAGTGATATTACCATTGAAGGTGATGTAAAGGCACAACAAGGTATTAGATTTAATATTTTTCAACTGAATCAAACCTATTTGGGTAAAGATTCACGCTTAAATATTGGTCCAAAAGGCTTTACGGGAGAAAAGTATGGAGGTAGTACCTATTGGGATACTGAAGCCTATTGTATTCCATTTTATATGGCTACCAAGGATCAATTAGTTGCTAGAAATTTATTAGAATATCGGTACAACCATCTTGAAAAGGCTATTGAGAATGCTCAGAAATTAGGCTTCTCAAATGGAGCTGCATTGTACCCTATGGTCACAATGAATGGCGAAGAGTGCCATAATGAGTGGGAAATCACTTTCGAAGAGATACATAGAAATGGAGCAATAGCTTTTGCTATTTATAATTATTTTCGATTTACTGGAGACTATTCGTATATACCAGAAATGGGTCTTGAAGTGTTGATTGGCATTTCACGCTTTTGGCATCAAAGAGCTACATTTTCAGAGGCTAAGAAAAAATTTGTCATCTTAGGGGTAACGGGACCGAACGAATACGAGAATAATGTGAACAATAATTGGTATACTAACTATCTTGCAAAATGGTGCATTAATTATACCTTAGAACAACTTCAAAAGGTTGCCGATGGATATCCTGAAGACTACGATCGTATTATAGGTTTTACCCATCTCAATGACAGAGAAACAGATGAATGGAGCGAGGTGGCTGAAAATATGTACTTTCCCTATTCAGAAGAGAAAGAGGTCTTTTTGCAGCAAGATGGTTTTTTAGATAAGGAATTAGTAAGTGTAGCTGATTTGCCAAAATCGCAAAGGCCTATTAATCAAAAATGGAGTTGGGATCGTATTTTGCGATCCCCGTATATCAAGCAGGCTGATATTCTTCAAGGGTTCTATCTTTTTGAAGATCAGTTTACCGTTGAAGAATTAGAAAAACATTTTGATTTCTATGAGCCTTTTACGGTGCATGAGTCCTCTTTGTCGCCTTGTGTTCATAGCATTCAAGCAGCAAAGCTTAATCGAATGGAACAAGCGTATACTTTCTATTTAAGAACATCAAGACTAGATTTAGATGATTATAATAAAGAGGTCGAAGAAGGCTTGCATATCACTTCTATGGCTGGTACTTGGATGAGTATTGTCGAAGGTTTTGGAGGAATGCGAATCAAAGATGATAAACTCTCTTTTACCCCACGTATACCTGAAAAATGGAAATCGTATTCTTTCAAGATTAATTTTAGAAAGCGCATTTTGAAAGTTACGGTAGGTGATGACCAAACCCAGTTTGAACTGCAGGGAGGGCAGCAAGATATGTCGATTCGTGTAAATGATAGTCGTGTAGTTTTAACTCCAAATAAAGTGGTAACGGTTTAATAAGATTTTCATATGAAAACATTCCTCAAACTATCACTAGTTTACTTTACAGTGGTTGTCTTGGGTTGTAAAGAGGATAAAGTAGTAGCTGAAAACATGAATCAAAATTTGCAAACACCCAAAAAACAAGTAATATATCAGGTATTTCCAAGACTTTTTGGAAATACAAATACCACCAATAAATCCTGGGGCACAATTCATGAGAATGGAACTGGAAAGTTCTCAGATATTAGCATAAAAGCGCTTAAGGAAATTAAGGGCTTGGGGGTAACACATATCTGGTATACTGGTATTCCGCATCATGGGGTTATTACTGATTACAGTGCTTATGGAATTTCAAATGATGATCCTGATATTGTGAAGGGGAGGGCGGGTTCACCCTATGCTGTTAAGGATTATTATAATGTGAATCCTGATTTGGCTGAGAATCCTGAGAAAAGACTTGAAGAGTTTAAGGCGTTAGTTGATCGAACTCACAAAGTTGGTTTGAAAGTATTGATTGACATTGTTCCTAATCATGTCGCTAGAAATTATGAAGGCAAGACCACACCGAAAGGGTTAGAACCCTTCGGAGCGACTGATGATACTAGTGTTGAATACGCCAGAGATAATAATTTTTATTACGTAGTTGGTGAGGATTTTAAAGTCCCAAATTGGGAAAATGGCTATCAACCGCTTGGAGGTGAAAATCATACAATGGTAGATGGAAAGTTCATCGAAATTCCGGCAAAATGGACTGGTAATGGTTCGCGCTCACCTCAGCCAAGTATGAATGATTGGTATGAAACGGTAAAAATTAATTACGGTGTGCGTCCCGATGGCACTTATGATTTTGATGTGCTACCTAAAGATTTTGATGTCAAAAATTTTCAAGAGCACTATGCATTCTGGTCTGATAAAGATGTTCCTAATTCATGGATTAAATTTAAAGATATTGCTCTGTATTGGTTAGCAATGGGGGTAGACGGTTTTCGATTTGATATGGCTGAAATGGTTCCAGTCGAATTTTGGAGTTATATGAATTCTCATATCAAAATGAAAAATAATGAAGCTATGATTGTAGCTGAAGTTTATCAACCTCAATTGTATAGAGATTATATCCATAAAGGAAAAATGGATTACCTCTACGATAAAGTAGAACTTTATGATAGTTTAAAACATATCATGCAAGGGCATGGTTGGACAGATCACATTCCAGTAGTTCAAGAAGGTCTTAAAGATATTGAACATCATATGCTTCATTTTTTAGAAAATCATGACGAACAGCGTATTGCTAGTCCTGGTTTTGCAGGTGATGCTTTGAAGGGAAAGCCCGCCATGGTAGTTTCTGCTACAATAAGTTCTTCCCCTACAATGATATATTTTGGACAAGAAGTTGGAGAACCAGCAGCTGAGGATGCTGGTTTTGGAGATCCTATGCGAACCTCTATTTTTGATTACATTGGGGTGCCTAATCATCAGCGTTGGGTGAATAATAAGAAATTTGATGGAGGTCAACTGACAAAAGATGAGAGCTCCTTGAGAGAATTTTATAAACGATTATTGAATTTTACAATAGAGAGCGATGCCTTGATGGGTGCGTATCAAGACATTCATTATTTCAATAAAAGCCACTCAGAGGGCTACGACCATCGTGTTCTTTCTTTTGTGCGTTGGAGTGCTAAGCAAAAGTTAGTAATCGTTTCAAATTTTGAAGCTCATGATTCTAGAGTTTTTGAATTAAAAATTCCGTCAGAAATTATCTCACAATGGCAACTTGAAAATAAAAAGTACATTGTTAACGAGGTGCTGTCTCAAAAAGAGAATGAAATGAGAGTCGATGATGGTGTAGGTAAAATACAGGTGACGCTAAATCCACTAGAATCTTTTATTTTTGAGATTAAATAAAAGATATTTATGAAACGTTTTTTGATTATACAGTTAGTTCTCATTATAACACTTGTATCAAGTTGTATGGAAGAAAAGAAGCCCTTAGTTATTGGTCATAGAGGTGCTATGGGTCATGAAACGGAAAATACCTTAGCTTCTATACAAAAGGCTTTAGATCTACAAGTGGATATGATTGAAATTGATGTATTTAACATAAAAAGTGGTGAAACCGTAGTTTACCACGACAAAACTTTAGACCGTTTATCAAATGCGGGAGGTAATATTGAAGAATGGAATTATTATGATTTAACTCGTGTTATACTTGATGGTGGGCATCGTATTCCCATGCTTCAAGATGTACTTAAATTAGTAAATCATAAAGTCAGACTTAACATTGAGTTAAAAGGAGCAGGCACTACAAACCGGGTTAATTTTATAACGAATTACTATATAGAGAATCGTGGTTGGAAACTAGAAGACTTTTTAATTTCAAGTTTTGATTGGGATGAGCTACGAGCGATGAGAAAAGCAAATAAGAATATTCCAATAGCAATATTGACTGAAGACGATCCAGCAGATGCTATCGCAATAGCCAAAGAATTGAATGCAGAAGCTATAAATCCGAACTTTGAATTATTAAATGCAGATAATAACGTAAAAATTCAAGAAGCAGGTTTTAAAATTTATCCATGGACGGTTAATGAACCTGAAGATATTTTACAGATGAAACGCTTGGGTGTAGATGGTATCATTACGAATTTTCCTGAACGTGTTCGTTAATGTATGATGTTATTGTTATTGGTGGAGGAGCATCTGGCTTTTACGCTGCTATTCATATTGCTGAGGCAGATTCTAGTTTAAAGGTTGCTATTCTAGAACGCGGAAAAGAGGTTTTAGCAAAGGTCAGGGTATCTGGCGGAGGTAGATGCAATGTTACTCATGCAGAATTTGACCCAGGTGAATTGGTAAAAAATTATCCACGGGGAGAAAAAGAACTCTTAGGTCCATTTCATAAATATTGTTCAGGAGATACAGTTGCTTTTTTTGAAGAAAGAGGAATTCCATTGAAAATGGAAGATGATGGACGGATGTTTCCTGTTTCTAATTCTTCGCAGACTATTATTGATTGCTTTGTTCAAGAAGCTGAACGTTTGAAAATTCAAGTTTTAAAGCATAGTAGTGTTGTTGCTATAACATCCGTAGAAAAAGAAAATCAAAGCCTTTGGGAAGTTGTTTCAATAAAAAAAACATATCACTCCAAAAAACTGTTAGTGGCGAGCGGAAGCAATCCCAAAATATGGGAAATGTTGAAAAAGCTTGGTCACACCATCGATAATCCGGTACCATCATTATTTACTTTCAATATCAAAGATGATCGTATCAAGGGTATTCCAGGATTAAGTACCAGTGCCAGAGTTGAGGTTTTGCCCAAAAAAACGTTTCAACCAAAAGTTACAATTAAATTAAATACGAAGATTTCTGAAAAAATTCTTTTAAGCGCTGAGGGGCCCTTGCTAATAACCCATTGGGGTATGAGTGGTCCGGCGATTTTAAAACTTTCAGCATGGGGAGCTAAAGCACTTTATGAGTTTGGATACAACTTTAAAATTCGAGTTAATTGGTTGCCAGAGTACCACGCAGAATCAGTGATTAGTCTACTACTTGAAATTAAGAATGTCGAAGCAAAACGTACCGTACTTCGAACAAAAGCCGTAGATATTCCTCGACGTTTATGGACAAACTTGGTAAGAGCTTCGAAAATACCAGAAGATATGAACTGGGCAGATGTAACTAAAGTGCAACTAGAGCAACTTTCAGTGCAACTTACAAAATGTGAATTTGAAGTAAAGGGTAAAAGTACTTTTAAAGAAGAATTTGTTACGGCTGGCGGTGTGACTTTAAATGAAATTAATTTTAAGACCTTCGAAAGTAAGAAACACAAAAATCTCTTTTTTGCAGGAGAAGTAATGAATATAGATGCAATTACAGGTGGATTCAACTTTCAGAATGCTTGGACAAGCGGATATATAGCAGCTCAAGGAATTGCAAAGGAGTAGTAATATGAGAACGTACATCGCATTATTACGAGGGGTTAATGTCAGTGGTCGCAAGAAAATTAATATGGCTGAACTTAGAGAACTACTAAAAACTTTTGATTTTCAAGATGTGAAAACATATATACAAAGTGGCAACGTCATTTTCAAATCTAAAGAAGCGAGTATTCTGCAATTAGAGACAACAATAAAAGATGGTATCGCTGAAAACTTCGGTTTTGTTGTGCCTGTTTTCGTTAAAACTTGCGATGAAATAGCAGCAATTATACGGGAAAGTCCTTTTAAGAAGCAAGAGGATCTAGAAGCAAATCGAATTTATTATACTTTGCTGCAAACAGAGCCGTCTAAAAATTTTCTGGCTTCTTTGCGTCAAGAAGATTATCCAAATGAACTTTTTTCTATTCGTTCTAATTGCGTTTATCTCAATTGTCTTAATGGGGCAGGTAAAGCCAAGCTCACAAATAATACCATCGAGCGTAAATTAAAGGTAGAAGCTACAACTAGAAATCATAAAACTATGCTTAAATTATTGGATCTTTCTCAGTAAACGGAATCAAAAATCAATTTAATGGTGCAAAGTAACATCATTGTGCTTAAAACTTATCTTTGTAGAAATTCAGATTTTTATGACTGAAAACGACTTTATTCCTTCTTCTTATTTGAGTGCTATTCAAGAAGGAGAGGTAACCTATAAATCACCGAGCAATATTGCTTTAGTCAAATATTGGGGTAAGAGAGAAAATCAAATACCTGCAAACCCCTCAATTAGTTTTACTTTAAATGCTTGCGCAACAACGACCACAGTTTCCTTTGAAAAGAAGAAAATTTCAAGTGCTGAGTTTTCATTTGATTTGTGGTTTGAAGGAAACCAGAAAGAATCATTCAAACCTAAAATAAATGTTTTTTTAGGGCGTATTGAAAAGTATCTTCCTTTTTTAAAAGATTTTCATTTTATAATTAATACCTCAAATTCTTTTCCACACAGCAGTGGTATTGCATCATCGGCAAGTGGCATGTCGGCGTTGGCTTTATGTTTTATGGAAATTGAGCGAAAATTGAACCCGGAAATGACAGATAGCTTTTTTAATAAAAAGGCGTCATTCTTAGCTCGTTTAGGTTCTGGAAGCGCTTGCAGAAGTATTGAAGGAAATCTTGTGCAATGGGGTCAACATGAAGATACGGAAGGAAGTTCTGATTTGTACGGAATCAAATATCCATACCAGGTTCACGATATTTTTAAAAATTACCACGATACAATTTTGTTGGTTGATAAAGGTCAGAAGCAAGTAAGTAGTACGGTTGGTCATGACTTAATGCACCAGCATCTCTTTGCAAAAAATCGGTTTGCTCAAGCACATGAAAATTTATCGAAGTTAAAAATTATTTTTTCAGAAGGAAACCTAGCTTCTTTTATTGAAATAGTGGAGAGTGAAGCATTAACATTACATGCGATGATGATGACTAGTTTGCCTTATTTTATGTTGATGAAGCCAAATACCCTTAAAATTATCAATGAGATATGGGCATTTCGAGCGGCTTCTGAAACCCAAATTTGTTTTACTTTAGATGCCGGTGCAAACGTACATGTTTTATATCCTGAGAACGAAAAAGAGAAAGTTTATCCGTTTATAAAAGAAAAATTAGTACCGCTTTGCGAAAATGGCTCGCACATTACTGATCGAATAGGTTTTGGCGCACAAAAAATAGGATACCTCTCAGATACCTAAAGTGCTAATAATGCGTTTGTTGTTTGACGAATTGTAATGAATTTGAGCAAAATGATTGCGTTTAAAACTACGGTTTGTTTATCTTTACATCGAAATGTTTAATTGTTTTGCAAAGTCATTAAACAGTTTAAATAATTAGTACTATTTTAGAATCATGAAAGGGCCATTATTTTATTCAAAAATCTTGCTTTTCGGAGAATATGGTATTATCAAAGACTCCAAAGGACTCTCTATACCTTACAACTTTTTTAAGGGAGCTTTAAAGACTGATGAAAATCCTTCTCGAGAGGCGATCGAATCAAACGGTCACTTGAAAAGATTTGTTTTTCATTTACAAAGTCTTTCAGAAAAGAATCCAGAGTTAGTTTCGTTTGATCTTGAAGCATTGCATGCGGATGTGAATGCTGGAATGTACTTTGACAGTTCAATTCCACAGGGCTATGGTGTAGGAAGTAGCGGGGCTTTAGTTGCGGCTATTTATGATCAATATGCTAAAGATAAAATTACGATTCTCGAAAACCTGACCAGAGAAAAGCTGCTTAAATTAAAACTGATTTTTGGAAAAATGGAATCTTTTTTCCACGGAAAATCATCAGGTCTTGATCCGTTAAATAGTTATTTGAGCTTACCTATCTTAATTAATTCTCAAGATAATATTGAATCAACAAGTATTCCAAGCCAAAATGCAGCAGGCAAAGGAGCCGTTTTTCTTTTGGATAGTGGGTCGACTGGTGAAACAGCACCAATGGTTCAGATTTTCATGGAAAAAATGAAACAAGAAGGTTTCCGGTCTATGTTGAAAAATCAATTTATTAAGCATACAGATGCTTGTGTGGAGGACTTCGTAAACGGAAATGTGAAATCACTTTTTGGAAACCTCAAACAACTGTCTCATGTTGTGCTTGATAATTTCAAACCCATGATTCCTGCCAAGTTTCACGACTTATGGAAACAGGGTATTGAAACCAATGATTACTACCTCAAGTTATGTGGTTCTGGTGGTGGGGGCTATATTTTAGGGTTTACTCAAGATATCGATAAGGCAAAAACTGCATTGAAAGATTATCAATTAGAAGTGGTGTACAACTTCTAGTACAACACAGTCAGAATGTTTAGTAGAAAAAACAAACTCTTACTATTAAAGTTGTTGAGTCTGTTTTCAGTAGTAAGAGGCTATAATATTCTAATGATTGTGTTAGCGCAATATTTAGCTTCTATTTTCATTCTTTCTCCTGATCTACCGCTCCGCGAGGTTGTATTTGATCTTAATCTTTTTTTTATCGTAGTCGCTTCTGCACTGGTAATTGCTAGCGGTTATATCATTAACAATTTCTACGATGCAGAAAAAGATTTGATTAATAAGCCAAAGAAAAGTATGCTAGATAGGCTGGTAAGCCAGAGATTTAAGCTTACAACTTATTTTATTTTAAACTTTCTAGCAGTGGTAGCGGCAAGCTATGTTTCTTTTCGAGCGGTTTTCTTTTTCTCTTCCTATATTTTTGGTATTTGGTTTTATTCTCATAAACTTAAAAAAGTACCTTTTGTTGGCAATTTCGTTTCTGCAACATTAGCAATAGCACCGTTTTTTGTTGTTTTTGTGTATTACAAAAATTTTGAAACCGTAATTTTTGTTCACGCGCTGTTCTTATTTTTACTCATTTTATCACGAGAAATGATAAAAGATTTAGAAAATATCAAAGGTGACTTAGCACAAAACTATAAAACCATTCCAATAATCTATGGTGCTAAGATTTCAAAGCTTTGTATCGCCTTATTGATTTTTCTTTCGCTGATACCATCATTACTCTTAATCATAAAGTTTGACGTTGGCCTCATGAATTATTATTTTATAGGTTGTGTTGTATTTCTAATTCTATTTCTGTTTTTACTCATTAAAGCTAAAATCAAAAAGCACTATGTCTGGCTTCATAACATTTTGAAGTTCATTATCATTGTAGGTGTATTCAGTATTCTTTTGATTGATATTGATTTAGTACTCAACCGTATTTTGTAAGTGTATCTCTTTTGAACGACTCATTTCTAAATTAAACGCTACATGGAAAATTTATTAAAAGTGGCTTTAGCTCAAATTTCACCAGTTTGGTTGAATAAAGTTGAAACTATTAAAAAAATAGAAGCAACTATTTTAGAAGCGACCAAAGAAAAAGCTGAGTTAATTGTTTTTGGTGAAGCTCTGCTTCCTGGATATCCTTTTTGGTTGGCATTGACTGATGGCGCAGCATGGGATCAAAAAGTAAATAAAGAAATACATGCTCATTATGTTAGAAGTTCAATACAGATTGAAGCTGGCGAACTAGAATCTATTTGCACACTTGCCAAAGAAAATAATATCGCTATTTATTTGGGAATTATGGAGCGTGCAAAAAACCGCGGGGGTCATAGTATTTATGCTTCCTTGGTTTACATCAATCAAGAGGGAGAAATTAAATCGGTACACAGAAAATTGCAACCCACCTATGATGAACGTTTGACGTGGGCACCAGGCGACGGAAACGGTTTACAAGTACATCCATTGAAGCAATTTACTGTGGGAGGACTCAACTGTTGGGAAAACTGGATGCCATTACCGCGAACTGCACTCTATGGACAAGGGGAAAATTTACATATCGCAGTATGGCCTGGTAGCGATCATAACACTAAAGATATTACTCGTTTCATTGCCAGAGAGTCACGTAGCTATGTGATTTCAGTTTCTTCTTTGATGACTAAAAGCGATTTTCCAAAAGAGACACCTCACATAGAAGCTATTCTTGCTAAGGCTCCAGATGTTTTAGCGAATGGAGGTTCTTGTATTGCTGGTCCTGATGGAGAATGGATTATTGAACCCGTACTTCATAAAGAAGGATTGATTTATCAAGATTTGGACTTTAACCGAGTTTATGAAGAACGCCAGAACTTTGATGCTGTTGGTCATTATTCAAGGCCCGATGTGACTAAATTGACAGTAAATAGAGAACGACAATCTACCGTTGAGTTTGAAGATTAAGATTACCTTTGCCAGCAAATAGAAATCATGGGTAGGTCAGATTCCAATAACGATAAAAAGAAAGCTGGAAAAAAAGGTGGAGCATTTCGCAATAGAAATGTTGGAAAGGGAAAAGTATCCTTTAAAAAACGAGAAGTTAAGCAACCGTCTGATCCTAATGTTATTCGTTTGAACAGATATGTAGCCAATTCTGGTGTATGTTCTCGTCGCGAGGCCGATATTTATATTACTGCGGGAAATGTTACCGTTAATGGAAAGCCCATTACTGAAATGGGTTACAAGGTTAAATTGACAGATGATGTTCGGTTTGATGGCCGAAGATTAAATCCGATTAAAAAGGAATATGTCTTATTGAATAAACCTAAAGATTTTGTGACTACAGCAAGAGACGAACGAGGAAGAAGAACGGCTGCAAGTTTGGTGGCTGGTGCTTCAAAATCTGAGTTGGCTGCGGTTGATAAATTAGACAAAAGCACGACAGGGCTGGTATTATTTACAAATGACGGTGAACTCACAAAAAGACTGGCAAGACCAAAAAATGGACTCCGAAAAATCTTTCATGTAACCTTAACCAAAGAACTAAGAAGTGCAGATTTAAAACGAATTAAAGAGGGTGTTACTGTTGAAGAACATGTAGTAAGGGTTCAAGACATAAGCTTTGTCGAAAAAGCACCCAAAAATGAAGTTGGTATTGAGATTTATAGTTCAAGAAATAATATTGTTAAACGACTCTTTGAAGAACTCGATTATGAGGTAACAAAACTTGATCGTGTCGTTTACACTACCTTGACTAAGAAAGATTTGCCCAGAGGACACTGGCGTTATTTGACAGAGCAAGAAATCATCAATCTGGGCATGATTCAATAATAGCTTTGAGCGCTTAGAATTCCAGTTGCATCCAAAGTGGTCGATGATCTGAAATATAGTATCTCAAGTATTTTCTAAAGTTTAAGGGAGTTTCGTTTTTCCATAGTTGAGGAAATATTTTAGTATCAAAATCGAAAACGCCGTGGGTAACTATTGCCGACTTTAAGGCAGGTAAAAAGGCAATTTGATCATACATTTTATCATTTGTAATATTTGAATAGACTTTAGTCGAGTGCTCCGGCAATTTCAATCCTCGCTTTACTAAAGCATCATAAACTACGTCACCCTTCTCTACCTTCGGAATATTAAAATCACCTAAAGTGATTATGTTTTTTGTAAATGCGTTTTTTGAGTTTTTTCTTAAATCTGCGTATCTACTTATGGCATAAGCTTCTAATGCGCGTCGCTCTAAATCGTGTTTTACAACATCACCTGAAAAAGAGTGAACAGTTATAAGCGCAAAAACAGTATTTCGCCATTGAAACGATCCTAAAAAAGGATTGCGGTCAAAACCTTTGAATTTTTGAGTAACCCCTTTTAATTTAATATGTTTTTGTTCACTTGGTGGAATTCCTATTTCCCCTATCAATTCAAGTTGTTGAATAACTCGATTATCATAGATGAATGCCGATCGCTCATTATTTCCACCTTTGTCTGAAAATAGTAAGCTGTAGTGCGAGGGAAGTTCAGATTCTATAGCGCGTAAACTTTCAAGATTATCATTTACTTCTTGAATGGCGATAATATCAAACCAACTGATGATTTCAGCGATCAATTGGTGATGTTCAACCCATCTTTTATGTAGACCTAGATTAGCAACATTCCAAGAACCAATTAATAATTTGTCATCTAATTTAGAGGGTATTTCTCGAGTGATTTTGTGTGCCCTTAAATGCTCAATTTCAATTGGTACATCAAAGTTAAAGCTGAAACCAGGTTTAGGAAATGCAGGCATTTTGTGAGAGGTTTTATAATTTGTTTATAAAAAGTACAAATTTTTAAACCAACCTCGTTATTGCAGCAATAAATCCTAGAAATAAAATACTTATAAATAATCCCGCAGCGATTGCATACACCATCATAATTTCAGAATTTGTAGAAGGATTTTTAGTAAAATGTTTGTGTAAAAAAGGGATTCCAAGAATGACACCAAAAATCAGAAAAAGTGTAAATGGAATCGAATTAACAAAAGTTGCAGGTTTTCCTATTCTATTTGAAGTTGCAGCTCTTGCTGCATAATGACAAACGATGGGATAAGCAATTATGATGCCGCCAAAATTGATAAACTCTCTAGCTACATTTAAGAGACTGATATTATTATTCGGAAGCAAGCCAAATTCGAGAATGGCGATTATTACATTGAAAATAACAAAGAAGCATAGAAAAGCATATGCGACTTTAAACCATTTTCGAGGTAAATTAAGTTGGTTTTCTTCAACAACATTCGCGGTAAGTTGTAACCAGAATAGCCACAAGAAAATAATAACTGATAAGACGAGATAAAGGATTCCGAATAGAACGTAAACTGTGGTTTCGTTTTCTAAGTTCGCTCCTGAAATAGTTTGAAATGTTATGGTAATCAGGGTGTGAGCTAATAATAGGAGTAAAGGTGCTATGACCAGATAAACAGCTAGTTTTTTGGGAGAAAGGTTGAAGATATGATCCGAATTTAATCCCAAATTTTATTCTTTGTACATTGAACTTATTGATAACTCTCTTAAGCAAAAATTAAGAGACTTAGATCAAAACTAACATACTAAAGTCATTTTCAACGATAGTAAAACTATAATATATCTAGTCAGCTGCATACCCTTTACCAAAACGATAACTTAACATAATACCATGAGTGTCACCTAAAGGAGAATCTTTTAGTGCCATGTTATAGTGATATATCAAGCGAAAGTTTTTGATGAGGTATACTCCAGCCAACAGATTTACTGAGGAGCTTGTTCGATACCCGCCTCCCAATTCAAATTTATTTCTATAACTAAGCGATACATTAGCATCGACTTGTAATGGTGCTCCTTTTTCACTTTTAATCAATACACTTGGTTTCAACATAAAATCTTCGAAGCGATTGTTGTAAAATCGATATCCGAAATAGCCGTATAGCGGACTCTCTAATTCTAAATTGTCATCTGTTGCTAAACGGTCACCTAAGATATTCGGAGTTGATATCCCCGCATAAAAACGTGCATGATTAAATAAGAATCCAACGCCAATAGTTGGTATAGTGGCATTTATGTTTTGGCTAAAATTAGGATCATCCATAATACCTAAATCCAAAAGATTGTCTTGGTATTGTTGTACACCAGCTGTTATACCGAAAGATAAGGTGCCTGGCTGATAAATTTGCCAATAGGGTCTATCATCTTTAAAATCAAAAAAGATCTTATAGGAATAAGCTGCAAACGCACTTGTTGAAGTAGTAACTCCGATTTCGTCGCGAATAAAACCTGCCCCTAGACCTACTTTACCTCTGTTCATAGGCGTATGAAAACTGAGACTAAAATTCTTAGGGCTACCTTCAAAAGAACTAAAGCCAGTATTGGTGGCGGTTGCCTCTGTTGTAGGTAATAATCCCGCATAAGCAGAATTGATAATAAAGGGATTATAATTATATTCAGGAAAAGCAGCCGTTTGCTGACCAAATACTGAATTGTTTACGAATAACGACAGCAAAACACCTAGTGCTAGCGTGCCAATTTTTTTATTTAACTTCATTGGATTAACGCTTTATTACTAAGTATCCTCTTGTCTTTTTCAGAATGGTTTGTCCATCGATGAGAATGTCAAAGAAGTAAGTTCCAGCTGGTAATCGACCAGCACCCATTTTTGTTTTTAAATTTGCTTCTCCACGGAATACCTGAGCGGCGTTGTCATAATTTTCAATTTTGAAAACAGCGTCTCCCCAACGATTATAGATCATCACCGTATTTTCAGGATAATATTGAATGTTTTCAATATGCCAATACTCGTTAAAGCCGTCACCATCAGGAGAGAAACCGTATTTGGTATCGTCTTCAGGTATGAGCGTTGTAAATGATTGTTCTTCACATTGTACAGCATCACCAACACTGTTATATGGCGTTATGGTAACATAAATCTCAGTACCAAAAGGATACTCTTGAGCATGTGTATAACTAGTACTGCTGCCCATGTCTTGATTGTTAAGAATGTCTGTTCCATTGGGCGTTGTACCTATAGATAAACGGTAACCATCTGTTTTCTCAACTTCCTCCCAAGAGATACTACTCTCTAGCGGAATTTCAGTTTCTCCATTGAATGGACTGGATAATTCAGAACAATCAGGAATAATAATTTCCGTTTCAAAACTATCTGAAGTACAACCTACAGCCGCACCGGAAGTATTATAAGGAACAACGGTAACGTAGATTAAAGTTTCAGACGGCAAGTCCTGTCCAAATGTATAACTAGTTAATGACGCAACATCCTCATTGTTTACGATATCAGTTCCATTAGGAGACGTTCCAACGGAAATACGGTATCCGTCTGCATCAAACGCCGCATCCCAAGAGATATCAGACATAACAGACACGTTAGTAGCGTTATTTATAGGCGAAACTAAATTGGTACAGTTCGGTATTGGTCTTATTGTAAAGCTTTCTGAAGTACACCCAATAGCATCACCAACTTCATTATAAGGTGTAATCGTAACAGTCACAATTTCTCCTTGTGTAAAGTCATTCGGAAAAACATAAGTTGTTCCTGTGAAATCAAAGTCCGTTACATTATTAATCGTAGTACTGCTGCCAGTGATAGTTAACTTATAACCATCGGCATCTAAAATTTCATTCCATGAAATGTCGTTCGCCTGAGCGACCACTTCTCCATTCGTAGGAGCAATTAAATTAGTACATAAAGGAACTGATTTTATAGTAAAGCTTTCAGAGGTACACCCTATGGCATCACCAACTTCGTTATACGGAGTGATCGTAACTGTTACCGTTTCTCCTTGTTCGAAGTCATTCGTGAAATTATAGGTAGTACCCGAAGTAACATCAACGTCAGTAATATTGTTTGTTGTACTTGTGCTAGCTAATACGGTTACTCTATAGCCATTAGCGTCAGCGATTGCTGTCCATTCGATCGCAGTGTCAACAGGAACATCAATAGTTCCATTTGCCGGGGAAATTAAATTCGTGCACGACGGAACTGGTTTTATAGTAAAACTTTCAGAGGTACAGCCTATAGCATCGCCAACTTCGTTATAAGGTGTAATCGTTACCGTAACTGTTTCACCTTGCTCGAAATCGTTTGGAAAGTCGTAAGACGTACCCGTTGATAATACAAGATCAGTTAAATTATTAGCTGTACTTGTGCTAGCCGTCACCGTTAGCTTATATCCATTTGCATCTGCGATTGGTGTCCATGAAATATCTGTATCAACGGCAACATCAATAGCTCCGTTTACCGGTGTGATTAGATTGGTACATTGCGGTACAGGTTTTATAGTAAAACTTTCTGTAGTACAACCTATAGCATCACCAACTTCATTATACGGAGTTATGGTTACCGAAACCGTCTCACCTTGTGTAAAATCATTCGGAAAATTATAAGTCGTACCAGCTGTTACGTCAAAATCAGTCAAGTTGTTTGTTGAACTGTTACTTCCTGTAACGGTCAATTTGTAGCCTGTTGCTTCGGTTACAGTGTTCCAGGTGATATCAGTATCAACGGCTATGTTAGTTGATCCATTCAAAGGAGAGCTTAAGGTTGTGCAGTTAGGTACTGGCTTAATTGTAAAGCTTTCGGTAGTACACCCAATGGCATCACCTTGATCATTATAAGGAACTATAGTTACAGAAACAGTCTCACCTTGTTCAAAATCATTCGTAAAATTGTAGGTAGTACCAGATGTTATGTCAAAATCTGTAATATTATTTACCGTACTACTACTAGCGGTTACAGTCAATTTATATCCATCGGCTCCTATACTTGGGTTCCATTCTAGGCTCGTGTCTATTGCAACATCTACTGCATTATTTGCAGGTGTCAACAGCGTTGTACATGAGGGTACGGGTGGAGGTATAATGGTAAAGCTTTCAGAGGTACATCCTATAGCGTCGCCAACGTTATTGTAGGGTACTATAGTTACCGTAACAGTTTCTCCTCTTTCGAATTCATTTGCAAAGTCATAAGTGGTGCCAGATGTTACGTCAAAATCGGTTAAATTATTTACCGTGCTGCTGCTCGCTGTTACCGTTAATTTATAACCATCGGTATTCGTGCTCGCATTCCATTCTAAACTTGCGTCAACAGCAACGTCGGTCGCTAGATTGGCTGGTGCAATTAAGCTTGTACACAATGGTGGCCCGTTTGTAGTAAAGCTTTCTTCAGCACAACCGATAGCATCGCCGTTATCATTGTAAGGTGTCACAGTTACGAAAATCGTGGTGCTTTCCGGTAGGTCGGCAACCAGATCATAAGTAAAAACGTCACCTAGATCATCTGTAAAGATGTCTGTGCCTCCAGATGAGGTACCTACTGCTAATTTATATCCTGTAGCTGAAGTTAGTGCTGCCCACGTCAGGTTTGTTGTTGGATCAACCGCAGTAGCACCATTTAAAGGGGCAGTAAGTGAAGTACATGATGGTGGACTTGTTGAATTTCCGGTAGTAAAGGTTTCTTCAATACAACCTGTTGCATCCCCTTCATTGTTATATGGAATTATAGTTACATAGTGTAACCGATCTTCTTGAAGGTCGGTAGGAATATCATAGGTTGTAAAATTTCCAACATCGATATTATTCACAATTTCAATACCGCCTGAAGTTGTACCAACAATGACAAGATATCCTGTTGCGTTGGCTACAGCATTCCAACTTAAAGACACATCAATAGGAACATCAATAGCATTATTTAAAGGCGTGGTTAGATTGGTACATACTGGAGGTACCGGAATTAGCTCTGTATGAAAACTTTCTTCTACACATGCTGTGGCATCGCCCTCATCGTTGTAAGGAATGATGGTTACAAAAATATCGCTGTCTTCAGGAAGGTCTGTTGCAAATTCATATGTATTTATATTTCCAACATCCTCGTTATTAAGTATGTCGGTAGCTCCCGATGAGGTTCCTACGGTCAGTCTATAACCATCAGCATTTGAAATTGGATTCCAACTTAGGTCAGTTGAGACCAATACGTCATTTGCATTGTTTAAAGGTTCAGTAAGTGTAGTACAATCAGGTATCGTAGCGGGATCAGTTGAAATGGTAAAGCTTTCTTCGATACATGGACCTACTGCATCTCCTTCATCGTTAAACGGAATGATGGTAACATAGATCGTATCTCCCGTATTAAAATCGGATGCGAATTCGAATGAGGTTTCGTTAGTGACGGTTGTATTGTTTTCAATATCATTTCCTCCAGGAGTTGTTCCTACCGTCAATCGATACCCTTGGGCAAACAGAGCAGGTTCCCAGGTGATATTGGTGTTTACAGGAACGTCTGTATCACCATTTAGTGGTGAGGCTAGTACAGTACATTCTGGAATTGGACAGTCACGTACATCTAAGCTAAATGACCAACCAAATGTATCCATCATAGATTGTCTTTCTTCTTGAGCATCACAATATGGTAACCCTTCAGCGCCAAGAGTAATTCCGCTTGTCAAGGTCTGTTCAGACCAAGCGATTAAAGTATTGTCATAATTTTCACGAATCAGAGCGGTATTATCAAGCATATCGCGCATATCAGTAACTCCACTTACATCCCAATCACCTAAATTCTGATTTAAGGCTGTTGCGTTGTAAAAAGCTGAACGCATGCTCACGTTTCCTAGGTTCCATAAATTCATAGCTTGGTTATATGCTGATGCTTCATTGAACATATAGTCCATATTACTTACACCAGACACACGCCAATTGTTAATACTTTGATTGAACGAAGTAGCTCCAGAAAACATTTCTTCCATCGTATTTACACCTCTAACATTCCATGCTCCGATATCTCCATTAAAGGCAGTTGCGCCCTTAAACATGTCTTCCATAGTTGTTACTGAAGCAACATTCCAAGAACTCAGTGGTTGATTAAAAGTAGTAGCTACTTCAAACATTCCTTCCATTGTTGTTACGAAAGAAACGTCCCAAGAATCTATTGGTTGGTTAAATGCAGAAGCAAAATTAAACATGTCTTCCATAGTAAGTACCTCTCCAGTATCCCAGTTGGTGATGGATTGATTGAAAGTAACTGCGCCTTTAAACATTTCCGCCATAGTAGTTACAGAAGCAACGTTCCAATTTCCAATTTGATTGTTAAATGCCGAAGCTTGCTCAAACATAGAACTCATAAGCGTTACCGAAGAAACATCCCATGAATTGAGCGGTTGGTCAAATAGAAGAGCACCATTAAACATAGATGACATATTAGCTACAGCACTTACATTCCATGAATCTAATGGCTGATTAAAAGCCTCTGCTCCTTGGAACATAGAAGACATGTTCACAACAGAATTTACATCCCAATCACTCATAGGTTGATTGTATATTTCCGCGTCGTTAAACATAGAACTCATGTCTATGACATTAGTCACGTTCCAAGTGTTGATATTTTGATTAAAGCTATCCGCCCTGTTAAACATGGATGACATGTTGCTCACGAGAGAAACATTCCAATTATTTAAAGGACGATTAAATGCCGCAGCGTCTCTAAACATTGATGCCATATTTAGTACATTAGAGACATTCCATTGATTTAAGGGTTGATTAAAAACCTCTGCACTATTAAACATAGCTATCATGCTAGTAACATTACCAACATTCCAGATTTCGATAGGTTGATTGAAGGCTTCTGCTCTACTGAACATTTCATTCATGTTGGTTACCTGACTTACGTCCCAATTATTAAGAGGTTGATTAAATGCATCAGTATTAGCAAACATTTGGTAAGTATCGACAACCTTACTCATATCCCAACTGTTCAAAGGTTGATTAAAAACTTCGGCACCGTTAAACATGCGCGATGTATTTGTCAAACTACTTGTTATCCAATTCCCTATGGGTTGATTGAATTCCTCACACGCAAAAAGCATACCTGACATATTCTCAACATTACTTACATTCCATTGGTCTAAAGGTTGATTAAAAGCTCTGGCCCCAATTAACATGTAACTCATATTCGTTACATTGCTCACATTCCAAGAATTCATATTTCCGTTGAACAGATCACAGCCAGAAAACATACTTGCCATATTCGTAACATTACTTATGTTTGGTATATCTGTTGCATTGTATTCCATGTTTTCACAATAATAAAATGCTCTTTCCATAGACTGCCAAACTTGTGTACCCCATTGATCAATCGATAAAAGTTTGATGGCATCAGTATTTGAATAGTCGTGCAATGGAGCTGGAAAATCTCCTATGATCGATATGGTGTAGACACCAGGGGTTCCATAAGTATGCGTTATATCTCCAGTAACATTATTGTTGTATTGGTTGTCTCCCCAATCGATTGAATAGTCGTAATCGAAATATCCAGGATAACCCGAATTAGTTTCTATTTTTAATTGGTTTGCAGCGGTTGTACCATTTTCTAGTATTCTTGTGTCATAAGTTAACTTAAAGGAATCAGGGCTATTTACCCAGCTTGGCACTGTTTTAAAATAAACTTCTTGACAACCCGTAGCCGGCCCCTCATCGTTATAAGGAACAACGGTTACGAAAACATTGTCTCCAGGAAAAAATTCATTGGTAAAGGTTACCCGAGTGGTATTGCCAAGGTCTTCATCATCAAATACTACTTGTAGAACATTACCGCCA
>CALHCJ010000010.1 GCA_937936275.1 uncultured Flavobacteriaceae bacterium | reverse complement strand
ACCATTTCCATGACTTTGAGCAGAGCCATTGCTGAAGAAGCCCCCTATCGAGAAAAATTACAAATTGTTACAGCTAAAGGGAATGAGGTATGGATTATAACATCAGGTAAACCTCATTATAAAAATGGAAAATTTGTAGGATTTACAGGCACTATACAAGATATTAATGAACTCTATTTGGCTGAACAGAAACAGGGTGAGAATGAACATTTATTAAGAACTTTGATTGATAATCTACCCTTAAATGTGTTTATAAAAGACCTTGAATCTCGTAAAATTCTTGTAAATCAATCTGAGTTGGAATGGTGCGGAGCAAAAAATGAAAAAGAATTACTTGGCAAAGATGACTTTGCAATTTACGATAGAGAAACTGCAGAAGCTTCGCGCAAAGATGATCTCACCGTCATGAGAAACAAAGAGCCTATTCTAGGACGCGAAATGTTTCACGTCAAAAAGAACGGCGACTCTACAACTTTTCTAACTTCAAAAATACCTTTAATAGATACTGACGGACAGGCCTATGGTCTTGTTGGTATAAGTATGGATATTTCTGAAATGAAGCAAAAAGAACTAGAACTTCATAATTTGATTGAAGTTACTTCTTCGCAAAATGAAAAGCTCATTAATTTTGCACATATCGTATCACACAATCTACGTTCTCATACCTCTAATTTTTCAATGCTCCTCAGCTTTCTAGTTCAAGAAACCACCGAAGAAGAACGTGAAAATATAATAGAAATGCTTGTCAATTCTTCCGATAACTTATTGGAGACTATAAATAATCTAAATGAGGTTGTTGATATCAATTCTAACTTAGGAATACAGAAAAAACGTCTCGGACTTAAAGATAGAGTACAGACTATTGAACAAAGTTTAAAAGCGGACCTAGTTACTCAAAAGGTAAAATTAATAAATAAGGTTTCGGAAAAAGTTAAAGTTAAAGTAGTACCTGCCTATATCGACAGTATCTTAACTAATTTTTTAACAAATGCAATCAAATATCAATCTCCGGAGAGAGATTCGCATGTTATTTTAAGTGTAGAAAGGGAAGACAATTATACAGTACTGAGCATAGAAGATAACGGGTTAGGAATGGATCTTGATAAACATGGCGAAAAAATTTTCGGCATGTACAAAACATTTCACAATAATGCTGATTCAAAAGGAATTGGCCTTTACATTACTAAAAATCAAATTGAAGCCATGAATGGAAAAGTCACCGTCGAAAGTCAGGTGGATAAGGGCACAACATTTAAAATTTATTTCAATGATGAAGATTAAGTCTGTATGTATCATCGACGACGATCCAATAGTGGTATTCGGAATTCGAAAAATGTTAGATTCTATAATCTCTTACGAAGAACTTTATACCTATGCCAATGGCAAACTAGCAGCTGAGGGTATCACAGATATGTTGAATGCTGACAAAGAGCCTCCTCAACTTATATTTTTAGATATCAATATGCCAGTCATGGATGGATGGCAATTTTTAGAAAAATTTATCGCGCTACCAATTGACAATAGAGTTCGTGTGAATATTGTTACCTCTTCAATAGACAGTGTAGATCAACGCAATTGGGAACTCTACAAGACAAAGACACATCATACCATTACTTATAACAGAAAGCCACTGCGTCGCGACCAATTGGAAAAAATGTCGAAGGTTGCTTAGGATATCATTACTTTAAGATTTTCATTAGCTTTACATAGTATTCAGTTTCCATATGAAATCTTATTAATGAAATTTGTATTATTTATTCTTTGTCTTTTTTTAGTTCTTTCGTGCGAGACAAAACCAGAAGATGAGGCTCTTAACTTTCCTACGCACTTTGAGACATCTAAAGGTTTAGAAACAGCGACCTACCTTCAAGTGATTGACTTCTATATTCAATTAGCTAAAGAATTTCCTGAAATTAATATTCAGACTATCGGAAAAACGGATAGTGGAAATCCACTACATATAGTCACCTTCAATACTGAAAGTGAATTTAATTTCAAAAAACTTGCAGACAATAAGACTATCATTTTAATTAACAATGGAATTCATCCCGGAGAAAGTGATGGTATCGATGCTACCATGTTACTATATCGAGATTTGGCAGTAGGTAAAATTAGCCCTCCTCAAAATACTATCCTTGTTACAATTCCCATTTATAATGTGGGGGGAGCTTTAAATCGCAACAGTCATACAAGAGCCAATCAAAATGGCCCGAAGTCTTATGGTTTCAGAGGGAATACTCAAAATTATGATTTGAATCGTGATTTCATTAAAGCAGATACCAAAAACGCCCGTACGTTTTCAGAAATATTTCATTTGGTCAATCCTGATATTTTTATTGATAACCATGTTAGTAATGGGGCAGATTATCAGTATACGCTGACGCACTTATTTACACAGCACAATAAACTTGGTGGTGAATTAGGAAACTATTTACATACCGAAATGATGCCACGACTAGAAAAACAGTTAGCGACAAAATCGTGGGATATTACTCCATATGTAAATGTATTCAATGAAGTACCTGAAAAAGGTTTTTCTCAGTTTATGGATCATCCGAGGTATTCTACAGGCTATACTACCCTGTGGAACACGCTGGGCATGATGGTAGAAACACATATGCTAAAACCCTATAAACAGCGAGTTGAAGGCACTTATTATTTGATGAATGAAATGATCGCAATAGCGGAAAAAGATGGAGAGAAAATAAAAAAGCTTCGTAGGGCAGCTAACAAAAGACATCTAAATTGGACCTATTACCCAGTGACTTGGGCAGTGGACACTACTAATGTATCAAACCTAAGTTTCAGGGGGTATGAGGCAGATGAGATAACTAGCCCAGTAACGGGTTTGAAAAGGTTAAAGTATGACAGAAAAAGACCATTTATCAAAACTGTTTCTTATCAAAATTATTTTATTCCTACAGATTCTATCGAAGTTCCTAAAGCATACATTCTTAAAAAAGGGTGGTCAAAAGTTCTTGATCTTCTTGATATCAACCAAGTGAAGTATTCTTTAATAAAGCAAGACACTACGGTTACAGTAGATTCTTATCGTATAGCAAATTATCAAACACAGCGCAATGCATATGAAGGTCATTATCCTCATTATAACACTGCCGTTGAGAATACTACTGAAACTAAAGTGTTTTCAGAAGGAGATATTCTTATACTTACAGATCAATTGGGAATACGTTACATCTTAGAAACTTTAGAACCAAGCGCAATAGATTCTTTTTTTAATTGGAATTTTTTCGACACCATACTGCAGCAAAAAGAAGGTTTTTCACCGTATGTGTTTGAAGACGAAGCTTTAGAAATGTTAAATGCAGATTCGGAGTTAAAAGAATACTTTGAGTTAAAAAAATCAAGTGATACTATTTTTGCTCAAAGCTGGTATGCACAACTAGACTGGCTTTTTAAACGCTCTAAGAATTACGAGCCTGCGCATATGCAATATCCGATATATCGCATTTTGAAATAAATGTATATCCATATTTATATACGTTTACCTAGAAATTGAATTGCCTCGGTTAATACCCAAATAAAATCCGAATATTTACGTATGAATTCTGTAAAGCCTTCTCAATTTTTTTTGGACCCTTCCATTTTACTTTTTCAATACCTTCGCTTTTTTGCCCCTCAAGTTTACCTTTGTACGAAGTTTTCATTGCATACCAGTGTACTTCCTTCAACTTGTATTTTCCATTTTTTGTAAACACGTGGTAGGTAGTTTTTAGAAAATTCTCGATTTTAAGTTTTTTTACGCTTGTTTCTTCCTCAACCTCTCTCAAAGCGCATTCTTCGATACTTTCACCTTTATCTAACTTTCCTTTGGGTAAATCCCATTTATCATTCCTGTAAATGAAAAGCACTTTTCCTTTTTTATTTGTCACAACACCACCACCAGCGACTACAAGCGGAATTTTATTTGTAAACTTTTTAAGAATTTCTTCATGATTAGGATGATAGATGAAGGCTTCCTCTAATTTCTTTTTTTTTAATGCATCAATAGCTTCCTGAATTGCATTTTCATTCAATAAGAAATATTTGCTATTTGAGATTTCTGAGAGTTTATTTGTTAAAATGAGGGGGCGTTCATTGACAAAAACTTTATACATTTGCGTCATGGTTTTAAACAAAGATACCGCCAAAAAAACAGCAGAGCTTCTACTACAAATTAATGCAATTAAGTTGGAACCAGAAAATCATTTTACCTGGGCCTCTGGTTGGAAATCACCCATCTACTGCGACAATAGAATTATTCTTTCGTATCCGTCGATACGAAACTATGTGCGTGAGGAAATTGGCAAGCAAGTAGAACAGCTGTACGGAAAGCCCGATATTATTGCAGGTGTGGCCACGGGGGCAATAGGTATAGGTGTTTTAGTCGCAGAATATCTAGGCTTACCTTTTATATATGTACGCCCCGAAGCAAAATCGCATGGTCGAAAAAATCAGGTTGAAGGTCAGCTTGAAACAGATCAAACCGTTGTGGTAATTGAAGATTTGATCAGTACCGGCAAAAGTAGCTTAAATGCCGTGGATGCTCTCGAGAGTGCTGGTGCGAATATCAAAGGCATGTTAGCTATTTTTACTTATGGATTTGACCTGGCTATCGAAAATTTTGAAAAGAAAAACTTGGACCTTCATACGCTCAGTGATTACGCTTATCTAGCTGAACGTGCTGCAGAATCAGGTTATATTAAAGAAGACGAGTTAAATACATTAATGGAATGGAGAGAAAATCCTTCCGCTTGGAAACAATAAAATTATGTTCATAGAATCCCCAAAAAAGACAATTTCAAAAACAGAGCAAGAAGTTTATATGTTTTTAACCGATCTCAAAAATTTTGAGCAATTAATGCCTGAAAACATTGATAAATTTGAAGTATTAACTTCTGATCGTTTTCTCTTTGCGTTGAAGGGAATGCCAGAGATCGTGCTTGAACGCAAATCACAAACAGAATTCAGACAGTTAGTGCTTGGTGCTGCCAGCGAAAAACTTCCATTTACGCTTACCGCAGATTTAAATAGCATTGGTTCTTCAGAAACAGAAGTAACCTTAAGTTTTTCTGGTGAGTTTAATTCGATGATGGCAATGATGATTAAATCTCCGATAACTAATTTTATGAATACTCTTTCAGAGAATTTAGGAAAGATAAGCTAATACAATAGTTTTATTTCTTTAAGACCAAATTGCTTGAGAATAGCATCTTCCAACTCTATAACTAATTTTCCTTGTGGTGATATGTTACGAATAAAGCCCATGAATATTTCGTCATTTGCATCTTTGAATGTTGATGGCTTATCTTTTCTAAAAAGCTGCTTTTCGTATGCAAGCCATAGCGCATTATTTGTAGCATAATCTTCTTTCATAAAAGTACTTTCGATATTCTCTAGTAGATGTTTTAGTAATTCATCAAGATTCAACGTTTTACCCAACAACAATTTAAGAGAAGACACGTTTGTTAGGGTATTAAATGTGGTTTGATTTACATTTAGGCCAATGCCGATAACAGAGGCTGTAATTTGCTGACCAGTGATAATGTTTTCAATTAAAATACCGCAAATTTTAGAACTACCTGACAGAATGTCGTTAGGCCACTTAATGCTTAAATCTGGTACTGAGAGATTTTTGAGTAGTTTTAAAATGGATAACGATACGCAAACGTTTAATCTGAATTGATCAGCAATGTTTAGAGACTCAAATTTTTTTAATACACTGAATGTAAGGTTCATACCGGGCTTGGCTTGCCATTTGGCACCCATTTGACCTTTACCCTTTCGCTGGTTTTTCGCGACAACTACCGTAAAATCATCAACAGTTTTAGAAAGTATTAACTCTTTTAAATACTGATTTGTAGAATCTGTGGCATCAAGTTTGACTAAGTGCATGAGTGACCTAAGTAAATATGAAGTATCTATTATGAAAAACTTAGGGTTAAAAGAACAAAAAAATAATAACTTTGTAGAAATTAAAAATATTGAATGCAGAAAAGAAAAGCTAGCGCAGATGAATTGATTGCATTAATTTTACAGGGAATTGAAGATGTAAAAGGGCACGACATAATGTTGCTTGACCTTCGAGATATTGACAACACAGTTTGCGACTACTTTATAATATGTAATGGTACTTCGAATACGCAGGTAAATGCCATCGTAGGATCAATCCAAAAAACAGTTAGTAAAGCGATCAAAGACAAGCCATGGCACGTTGAAGGTGAAAATAATGCCGAATGGGTGTTAATGGACTATGTCAATGTAGTAGTTCATGTCTTTCAAAAACACATACGAGAATTCTACGATATAGAAGGACTCTGGGGTGATGCTAAATTCACTGAAATCGAGAGTAGTATAAAACAGTAAACAAAAAGAATGTCAAAAGAAAATAACACCAATCAGAAGAAACCCAAATTTAATTCCTGGTGGATTTACGGATTAATTGCAGTTTTAATAATTGGTTTTCAATTTATTGGAAGTAGTAGTTTCAATAATACGGCAGAAACCAATATTTCTGCTTTACATGAGTTTTTACGAAACGGAGATGTGAATCGTGTTGTAGTTATTAACAATACACGACAAGCTAAGGTCTATTTAACAACCGAAGCTCTCACCAAAGAAGTGCATAAAGATGTTTCTGGCAAACCTGCCTTCTTAGGTTCTGGTAACCCTCAGTATATGGTGAAGTTTGGTGATCCGCAGAACTTCGAGGATGATATTAAAGAAATCGTTGTTGACAATAATTTAGATACAACAGTTGAATTTGATAGTGAAAGTAATCTCTTATTCGATATACTTGTTTCCGTACTTCCATTTGTTCTAATTATAGGTATCTGGATTTACCTCATGAGAAGAATGTCTGGCGGCGGCGGCGGCGGTGCCGGGGGTCAGATTTTTAATATTGGAAAATCAAAGGCAAAACTATTCGACGAAAAAACGGATACACGTACTTCCTTTAAAGATGTGGCAGGTTTAGAAGGTGCTAAAGAGGAAGTTGAAGAGATTGTAGAATTCTTGAGAAATCCTGATAAATACACCTCTTTGGGAGGGAAAATACCCAAAGGAGCATTACTGGTAGGACCTCCAGGTACTGGTAAAACATTACTAGCTAAAGCGGTTGCCGGAGAAGCAAAAGTTCCATTTTTCTCATTATCAGGTTCTGATTTCGTGGAAATGTTTGTTGGAGTAGGTGCCTCAAGAGTACGGGACTTGTTTAAACAGGCGAAGGATAAATCTCCCGCGATTATTTTCATTGACGAGATTGATGCTATTGGTCGTGCAAGAGGAAAGAATAATTTCACAGGATCAAATGACGAACGTGAAAACACACTGAACCAGCTCTTGACGGAAATGGATGGGTTTGGCACGAACACGAATGTGATCGTACTTGCTGCCACAAACCGCGCTGATGTATTAGATAAAGCCCTTATGCGTGCTGGTCGTTTTGACAGACAGATTTATGTTGACCTACCAGATATAAGAGAACGTAAAGAGATTTTTGAGGTTCATTTACGTCCCATAAAAACTGCTGAAACATTAGATCTTGATTTCTTAGCTAGACAGACACCAGGATTCTCTGGGGCTGATATTGCCAACGTTTGTAATGAGGCGGCGCTTATTGCAGCTCGAAAAGAAAAGAAAGCGGTAACGAAACAAGACTTTTTAGATGCAGTTGACAGAATCGTAGGCGGTTTAGAAAAGAAAAATAAGATTATTACCCCAGGTGAGAAAAAGACAATTGCATACCATGAGGCAGGTCATGCTACTACCAGTTGGATGCTTGAGCACGCAGCTCCGTTAGTTAAGGTAACGATTGTACCAAGAGGTCAATCTTTAGGTGCTGCTTGGTATTTACCTGAAGAGCGATTAATAGTACGACCTGAACAAATGCTTGATGAAATGTGTGCTACTTTAGGCGGTCGAGCTGCAGAAAAAGTCATATTTAATAAAATTTCTACAGGTGCATTAAGCGATTTGGAAAAAGTTACAAAGCAGGCAAGAGCTATGGTTACCGTATATGGCCTTAATGATGAGATAGGAAACCTTACATATTACGATTCGTCTGGTCAAGATTCGTACGGTTTCTCAAAACCATACAGTGAAGAGACTGCTCAAAAAATTGATCAGGAGATTTCAAAGATTATCGAAGCACAGTATCAAAGAGCAATTGAGGTACTGACCGTTCATAAAGACAAACTCACAACGCTTGCGGAACGACTGCTTGAAAAAGAAGTTATTTTTAAAGAAGATCTTGAGAAAATCTTTGGAAAAAGACCATTTGATGAAGAAGAAGTTAATCAAAATGGAGAAGCGATAACTGAAAGAACCGCTGAAGATAGAGAAGAAGATACCCCCGTATCTTAAATTTTAAAAATAAAGATTAACAGCTATATTTAGTGTTTTACATTTAAAGTGTTAAAAATATAAATGGGCCTATTTGATAAGTTATTTGGGGGAGGAAAGAAAAAGGTGTCTAAAGAGACAGCTGAGACACGAGGACTTCACATGCCAGATCTAAATATTCCTATTGACGAAAAGTTCACCATACATTTTAGAAAAAACGGTGGTAAGTTTTTGTATTGTGATTCTGATAAGGAAATTTCTCAAGCATTGAAAAACATTGTTCTTGAAAACAATTGGGAAAATAACCCCTTTTTTGTGCTAAACTCTGCCTTAGAACACAGGTTCTCAAAAGATGGTGTTTCTTTTACAAAAAAAGCGAAAGAAAGTGAGATATTTTTCACGACCTGCGAGCACTTAATTGCACAAAATGGTTCCATTTTAGTGTGTTCTAATCAGTTAAAGGAAAAAAAATTAAATGAGCTTCCATCTAATGTAATTGTTTTTGCAACAACAAGTCAATTGGTTGAGTCTATTGGAGAAGGACTCAAAAAAATCAAAAAAAAATACAGCAACAGCATTCCTGCTAATATTACAACTCTTAAGCACTTTCAGGCAAATGAAGAAAATTCGGATGATTTCTTAACATACGGAAGTAGCTCCAAAAATTTGTATCTTTTACTGCTGGAGGATTTGTAATATGAGAGAAATTTTAAGGAGAGCATTAACTGGGGCCTTGTATATCATACTTCTCTTGTCCGCAGTATTTTTAGATACAGACGCTTTTGACTTTCTATTTATGACTTTTGGCTTAGCCTGTTTATATGAATATAAGAGGTTAGTACAATTAAAAGGATATCATATTTTCATTGCTTACCTAGCAATTTGGTGGCTATTTATTTATTTAGTGCCCGACCAGGTGTTTCTAAACGATAAGTTTCTAATCAACATGTTAATGTTTTTTACTATCGTTGTCGATTTAGTGCTTCTTGTGTATTTGTTTTCTAAGAAAGATAAAATCTTTAATACACTTCAAAAATTTATCATTGGTCTTTTTTATATCGGTGGAGGGTGCATTTTTCTTACGATGATACCTTATAAAAACGAAGAATTTGCAAAACTTTTAATAATGGGTATTTTTATCTTAGTTTGGGTAAATGATACTTTCGCTTATCTCGTAGGATCCACAATAGGGAAGACTAAGTTATACACTACCATTTCACCTAAAAAGACTGTTGAAGGCACAATAGGAGGATTAATTTTTGCTTTAGTTGCTGCCTATATTATGGGCCTATATGAACCAATAATTAATCCAAAACAATGGATGGTTTTAGCTTCAGTAGTGGTCGTTGCCGGAAGTCTTGGTGATTTAGTAGAATCAAAGTTTAAAAGAGTTGCAAAGGTAAAAGATAGCGGAGCTATTTTACCTGGTCATGGTGGGATGCTAGACCGTTTAGATAGTATGGTATTCGCTGCTCCTTTTGCCTATTTAACCTTAAATATGTTTTCATATGTTTCATAGAGAGGGACAGACCATTATTATAAGTACGTTTTTTATTATTTGTGCACTCGTATTGATAGCTCAATACTACATAAATATTTCTTGGCTACGTTGGCTTCTTCAGATAGGGGGCATTGTGATCCTTATTTTAATACTTCAATTCTTTAGAAACCCGAAGCGTGTTGTAAAACTTGATTTTGACGAAATTCTATCTCCTGTTGATGGTAAAGTGGTTGTTATCGAGGAAGTTGAAGAAACAGAGTATTTTAATGATCGTAGACGACAAGTATCCATTTTCATGTCTCCCATTAATGTACATGTTACCAGATATCCTGCTAGCGGTACCATAAAATATTCGAAATATCATCCTGGAAAATATTTGGTAGCGTGGCACCCAAAATCAAGCACAGATAATGAACGTACAACTGTTGTAATTAACACTCCAAAATTTGGTGAAATTTTGTATCGTCAAGTTGCTGGTGCGCTTGCCCGACGTATCGTTAACTATGCCGAAGAGGGTGAAAGCGTGCAACAAGGTGAGGATGCTGGGTTTATAAAATTTGGTTCTAGAGTAGACCTATTTTTACCTCTTGATTGCGCCATACCCGTGCAACTCAATCAAACAGTGATCGGAGCAAAAACATGTATTGCAGCGACCGTTACTAAGAAAGAACATGAAGGGTGAAAAAGTACATTCTGATTTTTTAAAAGCGGTTGAGTATGTCAATGCTTATACAAAACCGCTACCTGCCGATTTGCTATTAAAACTTTATGCCTATTATAAGATAGCCAACGAGAATAAAACGCATCCTGGTAGCACTACCCCGTTAATAAATGCTTTCAAAGCGAATGCTCTTATTCAGGCAAAAAATATTGATCGCGAGCGTGCTATGAAAGAATATATCAAGTTGGTAAAAAAGGAGCTTAAAACACTGTAATTCATTCAAATATTTATTCATAAAGATCATTAAGATCTGCTTTACAAAGGTCGTAAAACAAGTCTCCTATCTTTTTCGTAAGGTCTTTGAAAAATCGTTCTCCTTTCTCCGCAGTTGCCTTATGAGGATTACCAACCCCAGTATCCTCACTAATTTCAGACCATTTACGCTCAGCCCATACCCAACCCTCAGAAAAGGCTTTTATCTTATAACTTTTATCCTTACCGTCACCCCATTCCTCGCGAGGTAAAATTAAATCAGGTCTAAGGTATAACATCAAACTAGTTTCCATTTCATCAGCATGATCACCCGTTTCTTCAAAGTAAGCGTACTTATCTAAAGTTCCTGGAAAAAACGAAAGACTAATAAACATTTTGGGAAACTTGAGTCCTAATTCACGTATTAATGGTTTAAAATTATTCCCGCCATGCCCATTAAATAAAAGTAATTTGTAAATACCTTGCCTATTTAAAACCTCAACAATATCAGTCAATATCGCTAATTGTGTACTGGGATTCAAATTAATATCTAAATAGATATCAGACTGACCTGTATTCACACCAAAAGGTAAGGTTGGTAGAACAATCACTTTAGCTCCTCTCTCCCAAGCAATTTTTGCAGATTCCGCAACCATATGATCTGCCTGTATATTATCTGTGGCATATGGTAAATGATAATTATGAGCTTCAGTTGCTCCCCAAGGTAAGACCGCTAGATCAAATTTAGCATCTTTAAGAGCATTCCAGTTTGTTTCAGCTAAAATATACGGTCTCATATTTTTTTGTGTTTAAAAGCAAACTTAACAAGCGATTTCTAAATCAGAGTAATCTATTTTAAAAATCGAATTGAATTGCAAATCATAAAGATATTTTAATGGGTAACTCCTTATTTTCTATATAGGTAAAGTAAATGGCACCTAGAATGGTAATGATGAAATATAGCCCTATTAGGGCGCTTCCAGCCGAGATATAGGTATTTAATCCGAACCAATCATTGACTAAAAATATGAATATCAAACCAGCAAAACCCCTGAATAACTCAATCCAAACAGCATACTTTGTTCTGTCCATCAAGGTTGTATATCCGTAGATACCCACAAAAATGAAGGCGCCGTAAAGTAATAAGCTATTAAACTCAATGTTTGAATAATTATAAAAAAGGAACAGTAAAAAACCTAAAGTAGCAAACAATTGAAAAATTGAATACCCATTTAACGCTTTGCTCGAGGGTGTTTGATATCGATTAAAACAATATACATCTTCAATAATAGCTATGGGATATTTGGTTTTGACATCTGATGGCCTCCACCCCGTAGGCATAAACCAAATTCGAAGTTTATCCCAATAACTATTGGTACGCCATGCGTCTTTAAAAATTCTCCAAAGGTGCTGAAAATTAATAAGCACAGGGTTCCATGTAGCTGCAGGTTTCAACACGCCATATTGTGGTGGCACATCTTTTAGTTCCTCTTGAAAAGTACCAAAAATACGATCCCAAATAGATAAAATCTGTCCTAAATTCTTATCGATGTACTCCGGATTTATTGCATGGTGAACACGATGTTGAGAAGGTGTAATAATAATATATTCTAGCCAACCCAACTTACCAATATGCTGCGTATGATACCAAAATTGGGCAAACAAATGTATAGGGGCAAGAATGGCAATCACTTTATACGGAACTCCCAACAAAGCTGCAGGTAGCAAGAATAACGGAAAATATCCTATCAAGTTAGAAATCGATTGACGTAACGCACAGGCTAAATTAAACTCTTCACTACTGTGATGAATTACATGTTGGTTCCAAAAAAAATTTACTTTGTGACTTAATCTATGATTCCAATATCCAGCAAAATCAATAGCAATAAAAGCAGTGAACCAAACCAGCCAAGTTGTTTTGATTTCTGTTAGTGCGAGATGTTCAACTAAATACGGGTAAGTAACAAGAATGAGTCCTAAACCTAAGCTATCTTTTAAGATATTGGTAAATCCAGAACTGATACTAGAAACCGTATCCATCACCTTATACTTCTGATTCTTTACAAAATAGCCGTATAAGATTTCGGTCATCAGCAAAATCATAAAAAAGGGAATCGCGTATAAGAGGGCTTTCGCGTAAGTTTCCATAAGCTCGTCGAGAACTAATTTTAATTCGGACCTACCATAATATGAGCGCGATGTGTGCCCGGATCCATTAACCAAGGCATTCCCTTAGCGTGAGGTTTTAAAGGTAAACCTGTAGATTCTGCGGTAGCAAAAGGGGTATAAATTACATATCTAAATTGGCCATCTCCGAGAGTCCCTTTTGTTTTGTCATAGGTTTCTTCAGTTCCATAATAAATATACATCATGCTAGGTGCTTCTGGCATTTTTAATTTTCCTGAGGCTACTTCTTCCCCTCGTAATTTACGAATCGCCATGGTTTCCTTTCCTTCTTTTTTCAAATCGCGACCTCTTTGCATGAACGGGTCTAATTCTTTAAAGTAACACGAAACACTTATGCCTTCGTTATATGGGTTATCTGCCAAACAAACGAGATCATTGGTTCCTTTACGAAGAACTATCATTTCTCCATCTTTATCATAACCATACACCATGGCTTCTTCTTTTTTGTCCTCTGGCGCCGGTAATAAAGCAGTTTTTATTTGAATATCCTTGGGCATGATTTCAGGTTTTATCTTTTGAGCACACGCTGAAAAAATGGAGAGAACCATAGTGATTGAAAATAAGTTTTTCATGATTTTGATCTTTCCCTAAAGATAGGAAATTCCTTCAAACGAGAACAGGTAACTAGGGGTGAGCCGTTTAACTACATATTTTTAAAACCCAATTGCTCCACTTTTCTCAACCATTTTTGTCGAAATTCTTCTTTCGATAACCGTAATGGACCAATAGAAGTTATTCTGACTTTTTTAATACCTATAAAATTCATGGTAAGTTTTTTCATAGCCATTGAACTTGGTCTATTATTTATCCATCTATAATACCATGCAGGTTGATCTAATGTACAAATAATTCGACATGTTTTACCTGTCAAATATTTATCCCACCAAACAGAACCCTCTCTTTTCTTGAATGCGAAACCGGGGAGTAATACCCTATCTAAAAAACCTTTCATTAGGGCAGGTACAGAACCCCACCAAACAGGATAAATCCAAACAATATGATCTGCCCATTGAATGCTATCTTGAGCTTTGAGCAGATCGGGTTCTAATTCGGTACGCATTCGATATCCAAACTTCAAATTGGGATTGAAGGACAATTCAGCAACATTGATTTGCTTAACCTCGGCTCCCGAATTGGTAGCGCCTTTTATATAAGATTCCGCCAAGGCATGATTATAACTTTCGCTATCTGGATGACCATTAATAAGTAATATCTTCATAATAATACATATTTTTTATAGTTCTCGAACGTTAATAACTGCCCATATAAATTAGTCCAGCATTAACTAACATCAATATCCATTGCCACATTTTACAATAGATATTTTCAAATTTTCTTGACATGATAAGGGTGACTAAGAATGCAACTCCATAGCCTAGAAAGTACAGAGCAAGAAGATGGAGGAGAAGGTTTGTGTCTTCAAAATAATCTGTGAAGTTAATTGTAGCCAGACCTATCGAAGCAAACAGAAAATCAATAGAAACTATGTGAAATGCTCCTCTACCCATCGTCCAAAATATGCGAAGTCTTTTGGGGCTTATATCTTGAGGTTCTATTTTTCGATACTCTCTATCACCTACGAAAGTATGGACAATAAAAGTAAATAAGACTAGTACATTTGCAATGATTAAAAAGGTGTTCATCTTTTATTTTTATCAAAAGTAACGCAGGTAACATTCCGTTCCTTTGATATAAATCAAATTCCGTTTTTAGAATTGCGAATACGACTTAAGGTTTCTTGTGTGATACCTAAATACGACGCGATATCGCCTAAGGGTGCTCTCAGTTCTATCTTAGGATAATTTTCTAGTAGGCTATTATATCTTTCCTTAGACGATTTGAATTGTAAGGATACAATACGTTGTTGTAATTCTATCATCGTTTTCGTGACACTTAACCTTGCAAAACGTTCAAAATCATGGTATTTATCACAAAGTGTTTCTAGATCTCTAAGTTGTAATACCATGAGCGTGGTATCTTCTAACACCTCAACATAGTGTTGACTCGGCACCTCTAGAAAAAAGCTTATAATTGATGAAATAAAATCGTTTTCAAAAGCGAACCAGTCTGTAATGGTTTTGCCATCCTTGAGGTAAAAAGCCCTGGCACCTCCTTGAACTACAAAATATAATTGATCAGAAAATTCTCCTTCTCTCACCAATACATCACCTTTAGAAACATGTATTATTCTTGCATATTCTCTAACCTCAGAGAGCGTTTCATCAGAAAGTGGAGTAATATTTAGGGTAAGGGTCTTTAGAACTTCGTCAATCATAACGAACACAAAGCTAAATCAAAAATTCAAAAGAAGATTTTTTTAACGCTGTAAATCATATTAAACTCACTTAGTCACGCATCATTCGCATCACAAATCGAATCACAAAAAGAATAATTACAATAACCCCCCAAGTAGACAGTGAGCTTCCAGATTCTTTTTCAGCAGTATAAGCTTTTGCATTCAATTTTGCCACTTCTTTTGGGTCGATTACAAAATCATTACAATCGTTTTCAAATTCCGGTTTTCGTAAGGTTAGCGAGCAAACAAGACCGGTATTTGGGTCAAACTTACGCTTATCACATTGTTTGCAGGTCAATAGTCGTTGGGCCAATTCCATAATTTAGGTTGAATAAGGGGTTTTGACAACAACGCAATCTTTATAAGATTTAGTCTTACTATTCGATGAACTACTTGATAGATAAACAAAATTTCGATTAACAGCGAATTTCAAACAAACAAACATCGATATCCTGATAGTGACTTGGAAGTTTACTAGTATTTCTTAGACGAACCATACCTAAAAACTCAAAACCACACTTTTTGTAGTGTCTGATTAGTTTTTGATTATTACCGCAAGTATCCATTCTTATAAACTTTTTTTTGTGAGATATTGCATACTTCCGAACCCATTGCACAATTCGGGTTACAAATTTCTGTCCACGAAAACTAGGATTGGTGGCTATACGATGTATGTAAATGGCAGGGTCTTTTTCGCTTTCCTCCCAGATGTGCGGGTCTGAAAAGGTAATCGCCCAAACACAAGCGATTTGGTCGTCAATGACGATTTTAAACTGCCGTTGCTCTTGAATTTCAGTAGTGACAAGTTGATGTTCAAAAGTCGGCCATGTATTTTCAGGAAAGATAGTTTTCTGATATTCGGTTGCCAAACCATATAAACGGAAGATTTCAGGAATATCTTCTAAAGTGCTGTTATGGATTTTCAAAATCTTCTCTGATTATCCATAGCAAATAGTTTTAATCGTTTGAACTTCCTAAACGTTTGATCAAACCCATGCCTGAAAAGAAGAAAATGGCACCTAGAATGCCGTACACCGCTAATATTTTAAATTCACCTGAGCCATTTACGTATAAAATGGCGGTGTAAATTAAGCCTCCAATACCTAATAAGGTAAGGACTAAACCAAGTATTTTTTTAATATCCATAGGTCTAAAATAAACATTTTTTTGGTTTTCATTTTATAACATCACTCGTACTCGCTTTCAATTCAATACGAATCAAAACAAATAGAATTATCAATTCAACTACGAAATAGGTCCACCCTAACCAAGTAAGATTGCGGTTATGGAAAAAAAGAAGACCTATGGTTAAAAAACAGTACATAAGATTCAAAATGGCAATACCTTTTAAAAAAAACCTTTGCTTCTCCCTTAGAAAGAAGTAACAACTAAAGGAATAGATCGCAAAGAAGACAGGTAGAATTGCTAGAAGATATAGTATATGTTTAGGTATACCAATCTTTTCTTGTAGTCCACTTAGTACTACTCCTAAAAAAAATGCTGAAACCAAAGCTCCAATAGCGTCAATTAAGAAAAGTTTTTTTGCAGAAACCTTTGTATGCATTTCCAAAACTAACCCAAACTAGCCAAACTTTTCTCTAAAGTCTCAATCTTGGCTTCAGCATCTGCTTGTTTCTTGCGCTCAATTTCAATAACTTTTTCTGGAGCATTATTTACAAAACGCTCGTTAGAAAGTTTCTTCTGAACGGAAATCAAAAAGCCTTTGGTATATTTTAATTCTTCTTGAATCTTGGCAACTTCAGCTTCTATATCAATCGTACCACTAATTGGTATGAAATATTCATTTGATTTTACGCGAAACGACAAAGCACCATCTACAGTGGTATCAACATAGGATATACTGGAAACATTGGTGAGTTTGCAAATCACCGTGTCCCAAAGCTTTGAAACCTTTTCTTCGTTTAAAACCAAAACTTCCAAAGCTTCTTTCATCGGAATGTTCTTTTGTTTACGAATGGTTCGAATACCAGATATCACTTCATCTGCAAATTCAAAACCAGCGATCAAATTATTATCGGTTGTCTTAATTTTAGGCCATTCTGAGATTATTAAGGCTTCTTCTGGACTTCGTTCTGCGATATGCTGCCAAACCTCTTCGGTCAGAAATGGCATGAAAGGATGCAACAACTTCAAATTCTGTTCAAAAATTTCTATAACCTGATCAAAAGTGGTTCTATCTATGGGTTGTTGGTAAGCTGGTTTTATGATTTCCAACAGCGAAGAGCTGTAATCATCCCAAACTAACTTGTACGTCGACATCAAAGCATCTGAAATACGATACTTACTGAAATGATCTTCAATTTCTTCTAAAGTCTGATTGAACTTAGATTGATACCATTCAATTCCTAATTTGGAAGCTTCGGGTTGCGCTATATCGGCAACCTCCCATCCTTTTACCAAGCGAAAGCCGTTCCATATTTTATTTGCAAAATTTTTGCCTTGCTGACACAAATCTTCATCAAACATCAAATCATTCCCTGCGGCAGAACACAACAACATCCCTACACGAACTCCATCTGCACCATATTGCTCAATAAGCTCTAAAGCATCGGGTGAGTTTCCCAAAGATTTTGACATTTTGCGACGCTGCTTGTCACGAACCAATCCCGTGAAATAAACATTTTGAAAAGGTTTCTCATCTCTGAACTCATAGCCAGCGATAATCATACGCGCTACCCAAAAGAAAATAATATCTGGACCTGTCACCAAATCATTTGTTGGGTAATAATAATTTACTTCCTCATTGTTCGGGTCGGTGATTCCATTGAAAACACTCATCGGCCATAACCAAGATGAAAACCAAGTATCTAAGGCATCTTCGTCTTGTCGTAGGCTGTCAATTGTAAGTTCTGTATTGCCAGATTTTTCTCGAGCTAGTTTTAATGCTTCTTTTTTGCTTTCTGCTACAACAAAATCATTTTGCGCGTCCCCAAAGTAATAAGCAGGTATTTGTTGTCCCCACCATAATTGACGTGAGATATTCCAATCGCGAATATTTTCCATCCAATGGCGGTAGGTGTTTTCAAACTTTTTAGGGTAGAACTTAATATCGTCAGATTCTAAAACCCCTTTTATAGCGGGTTTTACCAACTCTTCCATTTTTAAAAACCACTGATCAGAGAGTCTGGGTTCAATAACGGCCTTAGTTCTTTCTGAGGTTCCTACTTTATTTAAATGTTGTTCGGTCTTTACTAAAAAACCTTTTTCCTCTAACTCTTTGGAAATCTCTTTTCGAACTACAAAGCGGTCTTTGCCTTCATAATGTAATCCGAACGAATTCAGGGTAGCATCTGCATTAAAAATATCAATAGTTTCTAAATTATGTTTCTCGCCTAAATTCTTATCGTTGATATCGTGAGCAGGGGTAACTTTCAGACATCCCGTACCAAATTCGATATCAACATACTCGTCTTCAATGATAGGAATTACACGATTATTAATAGGCACGATCGCTTTTTTACCCTTTAAATGATGAAAACGCTTATCGTTGGGGTTAATACATATAGCAGTATCGCCGAGTATGGTTTCAGGCCTTGTAGTAGCAATAGTTACCTTCTCTTCAGACCCTTCAATTTGATACTCCAAATAATACAATAAACCTTGTTTTTCTTCATAAATTACCTCTTCATCAGACAGTGTAGTTTGTGCTTCTGGATCCCAATTGACCATGCGATGCCCTCGGTAAATCAAACCTTTGTTATGTAAATCAACAAAAACCTTTATGACACTGGCATATCGCTCGTCGTCCATAGTAAAAGCAGTACGCTCCCAATCACAAGAACATCCTAATTTCTTAAGTTGCTCCAGAATAACTCCACCATATTTGTCTGTCCATGCCCAAGCATGCTTTAGAAATTCTTCTCTACTTAAATCTGATTTATCAATACCTTCAGCTTTCAATTTTGCAACTACTTTTGCTTCAGTTGCTATTGAAGCATGGTCCATACCAGGCACCCAGCACGCATTTTTACCCATCAATCGAGCACGACGTGTCAAAACGTCTTGTATGGTATTATTAAGCATATGCCCCATGTGTAGCACTCCGGTCACGTTTGGTGGCGGAATAACAATGGTATAAGGCTCACGATCATCAGGTATAGAATGAAAGTAGTTATGCTGCATCCAGTAGTCATACCAGCGATTTTCAGCATTTTGGGGGTCATATTTTGAAGGAATTTCCATTTTTTGGAACAGTTTTTGCCAACTCCTATGCGGTACTCAAAATGCCGCAAAAAAGACGAATGTTAAACTAATATATTCGTTGGTTTTAACGAATCAATTAATACGAAACAAAAATAACTAACGTTAGTATATAACAAAAGAATTTTGGAGGTTCCTTAAAAACATTATACTTTTGAGGTTCACCCTAAATTAAAATGATGAAGTCGAGGTAGTTACGTGATTAAAGTGACATAAAACCATGTATTATTTGGACAAAATCGCAACTTAACGAACAATAAAAATTACACACATGAAAAAACTAGTACTTGTTTTATTTGTTGGCCTACTTACAATTAGCGTTTCTGCGCAAGAAAAAGTGGCTCAAATCGAATTTAAAACAGAAACCGTTGATTACGGTCAGATTGATAAAGGTTCAGACGGAGTTCGTGTTTTCGAATTTACGAACACCGGAGATGCTCCACTTATCATTAGCAAAGTAAGCTCGAGCTGTGGTTGTACTATACCAAAGAAGCCAGAAGAACCCATACTACCTGGTAAAGTTGGAGAAATTCAGGTAAAATATGATACCAACAGAGTTGGGCCTATTAGAAAAGCTATTACGGTTATTTCTAATGCCTCTACCCCCACCAAAGTATTAAAAATCAAAGGAGAGATTAAAGACCCAAATAGCGGTACGAAGTAATACTTTCCGATATCATAAATTGTAAGAACCCTGAAAGCAAACTTTCAGGGTTTTTCTTTGAATACATCTTTTACAACATACGTAAGAACTTTATCAGCATTGGCGCGTTCAATCAGCACTCTAATCCGTTTTCCTTTTTTTGCATTCAACATTTGAAGAATTTGTTGCAACTTATAGGTATGAACACTTTTTCCATTTACTGCAAGAATTACATCGCCCTCTTGCAAACCAGCTCCTTCAGCAGGACTTCCAGCTCTGATACCAGAAACTATAATTTCAGGGACTAAACTCAGACGCGTTTGATTCTCCATTAAAATTTGAACATTACTGTAGGTAACGGATTCATTTTTTTTCACAATCCCATTTGGATCGGCAATACTTTCAGTAATGTATCTAACGCCATTATGTTGAAGATCTATTCCACTTAAATTATAATGAAATGGCATTTTGAAATTACCGTTTTTTCGAAGCGTAACGGTTTTGTTTTGATAATCAAAGACAAAATTAAATCGTTTTAAAACTTCACCACCTAGACTTCCATTTCTATCACCTAAACTCTTAATTCCTTTAAAAGACGTTATATCAGGAAATGCTGTTTTAGCATCTTCAATAATAAAATTTCCAATTTTGATGCTGCGTACTTTCGTGCGCTTACCAAAAACATCACCCCCAAGACCTCTTCCTAAAAAATCTACGTAGTTGTTATCTGGAATACCAATAGCCTCATTTTCAAAGAGCCATATCGCATCGCTGCTTCCAGTATCCAAAAGCATTCGAATAGGCACCTCTTCGGTATCTTTTAAAACTACCGAGCCATTAACATAAGCCTTTTTCTTTAAAATTGATATGGGTAATGTTTGACTCTTCTTATCCCTTTTGCTGTGGTACAATTCAGGATTATAAAATTTTACGTGTTGAGCATTGTAATTAATCTCAACGACAAAATCACGAAACAAGTCATACCCTATTATACCATGTACTGGTATGCCCAGTGACGGAGAGAAGTTAAGAGTTTCATCTAAAACCACATACAAATCTTGATTTTGATTTACAACCGAACCCAATCGAAATATATTATTTCTTGAACTTAATGCCTGTATAGGTTCGCCATCACCAAGTCCACGAACCGTCACTTGTGAAACCTTATTGATTTGAATGGAATCTTGTTCAGAGATATTGAAAAGTAGAGGGGTGCTTACACCCGAATCAAGAATAAATGAAAGTTCAGTTCCATTTACTTCTAAGGGAATAACCATAAGATTATTAATCAGCTGAAATTTTACTTTTTGGTATTTCTGACCATCTGGCAAATCAAAATTTTGCGCTGACGTTATAAACGCAAAGCAGCACAGAAAAAGAGTGATATGTAAGATTCTGTTACGCAACGAATTGATTTTTAAAGAATTTTGTTCTTTAAGTTACAATATATTTAAAAGAATATGTTTGTTTTAACATTTTAGCAAGGCAATAAAATGAATTCTTTGCTATTGCCTACTCCATCAGGATTGTCGATTTTTGTTTAAAATATATTCAAATGCCATTAGTATCTCAAAAAGGGCTGAATATGCCCGAATCGCCCATACGTAAACTTGTGCCTTTTGCTGAAGCAGCTAAAAAAAGGGGCGCTAAGGTATTACATTTAAATATTGGTCAACCCGATATTAAAACACCTCAAGTTGCTTTAGATGCGGTAAAAAATAATGACCTCGAAGTGTTGGCATACAGCATAACGGAAGGATCGGAAACCTATCGCACCAAACTTGCCGCATACTATGATAAGAATGATATTCATGTTAGTCCTGAAGATATTATTGTAACCACAGGCGGTTCTGAAGCATTATCATTTGTCATGGGAAGCATTGCCGATGCTGGAGATGAAGTAATTATTCCCGAGCCATTTTATGCGAACTATAATGGATTTGCCAGGGGCTCGGGGGTGAATGTAGTTCCTGTTATATCTCGAATTGAAGATAACTTTGCCTTACCTCCTATCGAAGAGTTCGAAAAGTTAATCACTACAAAAACCAAAGCGATTTTAATATGTAATCCAGGAAATCCTACTGGATATCTGTACAGTAATGAAGAAATAGAAGATCTGGCCAAAATGGTAAAAAAACATGATCTTTTTTTAGTGGCTGATGAAGTTTATCGTGAATTTACCTATGACGGAGCTGAGCACTACTCTATTTTACAGGAAGATGGGCTTGATGAACATGCAATTATAGTAGATTCAGTTTCAAAGAGGTATAGCATGTGCGGTGCAAGAATCGGTTGTTTGGTTTCTAAAAATAAAAACCTGATCAAAACTGCAATGAAATTTGCTCAAGCACGATTGTCTCCGCCAACCTATGCGCAAATCGCAAGTGAAGCGGCATTAGAAACACCACAAAGTTACTTCGACGATGTTAAAACCGAATATGTTGGTCGACGTAATCTTTTGATTGAAGAGTTAGAAAAAATAGATGGTGTGCGAGTAGCAAAGCCGCAAGGTGCTTTTTACTGTATTGCTGAGCTACCCATTGCAGATGCTGAAGATTTCGCACAATGGCTTTTAGAAGATTTTCGTGTTGATAATGAAACCGTCATGGTAGCACCGGCAGGAGGTTTCTATGCAACAAAAGGTTTGGGTAAAAATCAAATAAGAATCGCATATGTACTTGAAAAAGAAAGCTTAAAGCGTGCTGTGAACATACTAAAGGAAGCCCTTAAGAGTTATATAGGGTAATGATCATTCAACGAAATAAGTGCCTAAAAGCATACAATACCTTTGGTATTTCCGCAACTGCGAAGTATTTCTGCGAAATTAATTCTTTGGATGATTTGGCGGAGGCGCTGCGCCTCGAAGAGTATCCCAGAAAATTTATCATTAGTGGTGGTAGCAATATGCTACTTACTTGCGATGTTGATGCACTGGTTTTGCATATCAATCTCAAAGGAATAACTGTTATTTCCGAAGATGATAACTCCGTAATAGTTAAGGTCATGGCAGGTGAAAACTGGCATGAGATGGTATTATGGACCCTAGATCATGACTATGGTGGTCTAGAAAATATGTCATTAATACCCGGAAATACTGGTACTGCGCCGATTCAGAATATTGGAGCTTATGGTGTAGAGTTAAAGGATTCTTTTGTCTCTTGTGAAGCAATGCACATCACCTCTCAAGAAATTAAAACCTTTTCTAAAGATGCCTGTCAATTCGGATATCGGGACTCTTATTTTAAAAATGCAGGTAAAGGTCAATATGTGATTACTTCAGTAAATTTCAAATTGACAAAAAAAAATCATGTGCTAAATACATCTTATGGAGCGATTGAAGCTGCTTTGAAAGAACAGCAGATTGACGATCCAACGATAAAAGATATCTCAAATGCAGTTATTGCAATCCGCAGAAGCAAACTACCCGACCCAGCAGAATTGGGAAACAGCGGAAGTTTTTTTAAAAATCCTATTCTATCCAAAGTTAAATTCAATAAATTTCAAAAGAGCCATGCTGATGCACCTTTCTATAAAATATCAGAAGATGCTTATAAGGTTCCCGCAGGCTGGCTTATTGAACAATGTGGCTACAAAGGTAAACGGTTCGGCGATGCGGGCATTCATAAGAATCAAGCTTTAGTGTTGGTCAACCATGACAGAGCAACTGGCACTGAAATACTTGATTTAGCTCTTAGAATTATGGCAAGTGTTGAAGAAAAATTTGGAATAAAAATAACACCTGAGGTTAATATCATAAAATAACCCTCGCTATAAATAACGAGGGTTATACCAAACCAAACTAACCAAAAACTAAATGTATAGTTACCAGCTACACATTTATCTAATTAAAATCTTTAAAACCCTAACTTAACAATCAATTTTATAAATTAGCGTTTACCTATATACGGTTGAGATAATTAAATTGGATGCCCCAAGCTGAATTTTTTTTCCGAACCTAACTTGTTTTATGAGCACACTACTAGAAAAACACATCGTTGAGCTGCTTCAAGAGCGCAATGAGAAGGCTATTTCTTTGTTGTATGAAAACTACGGAGACACCCTATACGGTGTTGCGCACAAAGTAGTTCGCAATGATGAATTAGCTCAGGATGTTTTACAAGAAAGCTTTGTGAAAATTTGGAAAAAATCAGATTCTTACGACCCATCGAAGGCAAAATTGTTTACGTGGTTGTTTCGCATTACGAGAAATACTGCTATTGATAAATTAAGAAGTGTTAATACTAAAACAACAAAGGAAATCCAAATAGATGTTTCCGACGTATATAATTTAGGTGTTGAGACAACAAAACCTGATTTACTTGACGTACGTGAGAATTTAGAAAAAATAGAAGAAAAGTATCAAATTGTACTTGATGCACTTTTTTTTCAAGGCATGACGCAACAAGAGGCTAGCGATGAGTTAGAGATACCCCTTGGAACGATCAAATCAAGATTAAAAATCGGACTACGTGAATTGAGAAAAATTTATAATCCAACGGCGATGATTGCACTTTTTTTAAGTGCGTTTTTATGACACAAACCCGCAAGGGAATTTAAATACAAAACAGATGAAAGACAAAATACGTATATTTTTAGATACTGATCTTTTAGAGAAATATTTACTTGGCAATACGACGGAAGAAGAAACGCTACAGGTAGAGCGATATATTGCCATGTATCCTGAAGTGACTAAAGAATATGATGAGTTACAAGAAAATTTAGAAGTTTTTGCTAAGATGTACGCAGTAAAAACTCCTGAAGGTTTAAAAGAACGAATTATCTCTAGAATTAGAGGAGAAAAAGCTGGGAGAAAAAGATTCTTTCAATATGCTGTTGCAGCAAGTGTTACAGCACTGTTGTTTGCTGCTGCATCGTACTTTTTTTATGATCAAAATCAAAGTTTACAACAAGAAAATGAAATGGTTACCAATCAAATTCAGCTTTTAAAAGAAGATATGGAGGCTGGGTTAGATGATATGCGAAATCAGTTTATTGTTCTCCAAAACAAAAACACCAAAAAGTACAATGTGAACGGTAACAAAAAAGCGAAGGAACTTAAAGCTGTCGCTTATGTAAACCCTGTTAAGAAGCTATCTTACATTAATGTGAGTAAATTACCCAACTTACCAGAAGATCAGTGTTTTCAAATGTGGGCTGAAGTTAATGGTGAAATGGTAAATTTAGGAGTTCTAAAAGAAGCAGGTTCTTCAGGTAATTTGATGGCCTTACCATATGCAGACAAAGCAGTAAGTTACATCACAATCGAACCACAAGGTGGAAATGCTGTTCCAACAGTAGAAAATATTGTTGCTAATATTACCTACTAAAAGATAACAACATACAAATTTTGAAAGCCCCTATTTCGGGGCTTTATTTTTATACCTTTGTTTTAATTCAGTTGTAATTTTCTCAAACGAATTACGTCTATTTTAATAATAATAGGATCAAATGAAGCTTTTATTACTTACAGTTGGACTTTTAGCAGTAGCCATAGCCGGAATTGCGATAAAAATTTGGGCAAAAAAAGATGGAAAATTTGCAGGAACTTGTGCTAGTCAAAGTCCTTTTTTAAATCAAGATGGAGAAGCTTGTGGAATGTGCGGTAAGCTACCAAATGAACAAGATTGTCAAAAAGACAGTACCCCTGAACTGCAGTAAGCCCTTGACTACAAACAGGTCAATATTTATAAATTTAGCTTTTGAATAAAATAGAAAACACTATTCAAGACACTATCATCAAAGCAAAGGCTGGAAGCCAAATCGCTTTTAGTACTTTGCTCGATACGTTTTGGAATGACGTTTACGGTTTTCAATTGAAACGAACTGAAAACGAGAATGATGCAGAAGACATTACCATTCAAACCTTTTCAAAAGCTTTCGATAAACTTCATACCTATAAAGAAGAATACGAGTTCAAAACTTGGCTCATTACTATTTCAAAGAATATTCATATTGATTTGGTTCGAAAACGCAAGCGAAATGTTTTAGATGCGTGGCGTAGTAATGAAGCCGTAAAGAAAGTTTTAGATGATGCCCCTACTGCGGAAGATCGCTTGATTACAGAACAAAATTTAGCAACCCTCCTAGAACATATCAAAAAACTAAAACCGCATTACCAAGAAGTAATCAATCTTCGTTTTTTTAATGAGCTTAGTTATTCAGATATTGCAACACAACTTGGGGAGCCTATGAACAACGTAAAAGTTAAACTATTACGAGCAAAAAAACTACTGGCAGAGGTCATTCGGAAAAAATTATAACGATCTTTAAACACATCATCTCGCTTGCAAAACCTTCAAAATATCCTCTGAATAGTTCGTATATTTGTACAAAATATTGTGATGAGTTCAGATACCCTAAATAGTGTTTTACCCCCAAAAGGAAAGCCAAAGTGGTTGCGTGTAAAACTTCCAACAGGTAAAAAATACACACAACTAAGAGGCCTTGTAGAGAAATACGATTTACATACCATCTGTACCTCTGGCAGCTGTCCTAATATGGGGGAATGTTGGGGAGAAGGCACCGCAACATTTATGATTTTAGGAAACGTCTGTACCCGTTCATGTGGGTTCTGTGGAGTTAAAACAGGACGACCTGAGGATGTGGATTGGGCAGAACCTGAAAAAGTAGCACGCTCCATTAAAATTATGGGAATTAAACATGCTGTGGTTACTTCTGTAGATCGCGATGACTTAAAAGATATGGGCTCCATCATTTGGGCAGAAACGGTGAAAGCCATTCGACGAATGAATCCTGAAACTACTTTAGAGACTTTGATTCCTGATTTTCAGGGTATAGAACGTCATATAGACCGCATAATAGAAGTGCAACCTGAGGTGGTTTCTCATAATATGGAAACTGTTAAAAGACTTACTCGTGAAGTACGGATACAGGCCAAATATGAACGCAGCCTAGAAGTTTTAAGATACCTTGGAGAGGGCGTAAACCGAACCAAATCAGGTATCATGTTAGGCTTAGGAGAGCTAGAAGAAGAAGTCATTGAGACTATGGAAGATCTTCGGAAAGCCAATGTTGATGTCGTTACCATTGGTCAATACCTACAGCCCTCTAAAAAACATCTACCAGTGAAGGAATTTATCTTACCAGAGCAATTCAAAAAATACGAAGAATTAGGTCTCGAAATGGGATTCCGTCATGTGGAAAGTGGTGCATTGGTTCGCTCTTCCTACAAAGCTCATAAGCATATCCACTAGCTAAAATTCTTTTAGTTTTTCCTTCCTTAAACATTATATGTATGAAAATAACAACCATAGGCATAAATGGATTCGGGAGAATTGGTCGCACCTTATTTCGTCTTTTAAGTGAACAAGCACATCTAGAAGTTGTTGCTATAAATGATCTTGCTGATGCTAGAACACTATCTCATCTCTTAAAATATGATAGTATACATGGTGTTTTCAAGAAGGGTATCAATTATTCAGAAGGCAATATTATCGTAGATGGCAAATCTATTTCATTATCCAATGAAACCTCACCTGAAACCATCAACTGGCAGAATCACAAAGTAGACATCGTTGTGGAATGTTCTGGCAAATTCAAATCACATGATGCTTTAAAACACCATATAAAAAATGGTGCGAAAAAAGTGATATTGTCGGTGCCGCCAGCAGATGATGATATCAAAATGATCGTATATGGCATAAATGAAAATGATATCACCAAAGCAGATGATATTATTTCAAACGCTTCATGCACAACGAATAATGCGGCACCAATGATCAAAGTGATCAACGAGTTGTGTGGTATTGAACAAGCATATATTACAACTATTCATTCTTATACTTCTGATCAAAGTTTACACGATCAACCCCATCATGATTTAAGAAGAGCAAGAGCAGCGTCACAGTCAATAGTTCCCACAACGACGGGCGCAGCAAAGGCCTTAACGAAGATTTTTCCTGAACTAGCGGATGTAATTGGAGGCTGCGGAATTCGAGTTCCTGTACCGAATGGGTCTCTTACCGATATCACTTTCAATGTTAAAAGACCTACAAATATTCAAGAAATTAATGATACTTTTGAAAGAATTTCGAAAAATGAACTAAAAAAAGTTCTTCTTTATACGGAAGACCCAATTGTATCTATTGATATCAACAATAGTTCTTATTCTTGTACGTTTGATTCACAGATGACGTCCGTGATAGGAAAAATGGTGAAAATCATTGGTTGGTATGACAATGAAACAGGCTATAGCAGTCGTATCATAGATTTAATTGACGTTTTGGTGAATAAAAAATACGTTTGAGATTTTTAAAATTACATATTGAGCTAAAAAAGTTGGCGACTCTAGTACTTCTGGGCACACTAGTTTATGGTGTTAATGCCCAAACAGATAGCACAGCAAATGCGACAAACGTAAATGTCACTACGCATTTTGACAAGGCGAGAGTTCTTCAGAACCAAAACAAATTAGATTTTGCTTTAGTTTCATTAAATAAAGCCTCTGAACTAGCTGAACAGAATAATGACATTAAGTCGCTAATTGATAGTTATCACAAACTAGCACTACTCTATTTACAGTTAAATAAAGAGGAAAGCGCCGAAGTCTTTTGGGGTCGTTCAAACACACTACTCAAAGATATCGAATACCCCTATGGAGATGCCATTTTTAAATACGTAGAGGCAAAAATGTTGCATCGAAAAGAGAACAATTTTCAGGCGATATTTATGCTCGAAGAAGCAAAACAACTCAACAATGATCGAAACTTTTTTAATCATATTTTGTTGTTGGAGGCTGACATTTATGTTGATCTTGAGAAATATGAAGTAGCGTCTAAAAATTACAATTCGCTCATTGCAAATACAGATATTTACGAAAAAGAATATTTAGCAGCAAGAGCGCACATAGGAATGGCCCAACTTCGGTTAAAAACAGAGAAGCTTGGAGAGGCTGCATTGGATGGTGAAAATGCTCTTAAGCTAGCCAAAGCAAATAATTTTTTTAGGGAGATTAAAGAAGCAAATGAACTGTTAGCAGAGATATATAAAAAAATGGGGCGTTTTGACTTAGCGCTTGAAAACAACGAAAATTTGGGAGGCATCAAAGATTCTCTCTTTAATATAGAAAAAATAAAAACTGAAGCAAAAACGGCAGATAAAATTCAGTTTGAGTTCATGACTAACCAAATAAATAAGCAAGATAAACAGATTGAAGATCTCACCGATGAAACGAATCGGTCAGAAATTATTGTTATTCTAGTCTCTGCTTTTTTAATAATTATTTCCCTTTTAGCCGTATCTCTTTATCGTAACAATCAAATAAAATTAAAGACGAATGATCTATTACAGACTAAAAATAGCGAATTGCAGTCTGCAAGAGATGAAGCTGTTAATGCGATGGAGGCTAAAACTAACTTCTTGTCTACCGTTAGCCATGAACTACGAACTCCCTTATATGCTGTTACAGGTTTAACGCACCTATTATTAGAAGAAAACCCAAGCAAGAGTCAACAAGAACACCTCAAAGCACTTAAATTCTCTGGTGATTATCTATTGAACTTTATCAATGATATTCTACAAATTAATAAGATTGATGCGGACAAGTTAGAGCCTCTCAATGTTGATTTCAACTTGAAACGGACACTGCAAGAAGTCATCGATTCCTTAAAACAAAGTGCTAAAGCAAATGACTCAAAGATTATTCTAAACTATGACGAAAGCATTCCAAACCATTTAATGAGTGACCCTATCAAACTTTCTCAAATTTTTATGAATTTGGTGGGTAATGCACTAAAGTTTACTAAGAATGGTGAAGTTACGGTTATTGCCAAGATGTTGAAAAAAGAAGATGAAGACGTAACCTTATACTTTGAAGTAGCTGATACTGGCATAGGAATATCAAAAGAAAAGCAAGAAAGTATTTTTGAGGGCTTTGAACAAGGCTCTATTCAAATTAATAGAGAATATGGTGGAACCGGTTTAGGCCTTACTATTGTAAAGAGCTTATTGGGTTTATTTGGAAGTAAAATTCAACTCGAAAGTGAAGAGGGAAAAGGTAGTTCTTTCTTTTTTGAATTAGAACTGAAAAGTAAAGATAGTCTGGTTGATGATATCCCTTTTGAAATTACGCAGCAAGATTTTGAATTTAAAGGACTACACATACTTATTGTTGAAGACAACAAAATCAATCAGGTAATTACGAAAAAAATGCTTACCAAAAAAGAAATTACAAGTGATATCGCAAGTAATGGAATGGAAGCAGTTGAGTTAGTGAAAAATAATACCTACGATGCTGTACTCATGGATATTCATATGCCAGGAATTAGTGGTGAAGAGGCTACGATACGCATACGTAAATTCGATAAAATGACGCCCATCATTGCTTTAACTGCCATCTCTTTAGATGATAGTTTAGAAAGTTTTTATGCAGCAGGATGCAACGATGTGGTCACAAAACCTTTTAAGCCAGAAGTTTTTTATCAGAAAATAGGTGAGAATATCTTTAGCAAAAAAGTTAGAAATACTGGCTCATAAATTCTTTTAAACCACTTTGTAAGCTTTCCAAGCCATCCCCGAAAAATTCGTGTTTCACCGCAATGTAATTGATGTTATTTAAGGCATCTTTAAGTCTCACAAAATCCTTTTCAGTAGTCAAAATATTGGTTTTAGACGCTAACCTTTCTATTTCATCTTTAGAAAAAAAATGATGATCGTTGAAAGAATAGTGTTCAAATGAAACCCCTAGGCTGGTTAAAAAATTTAACAACGGTTTGGGGTTTGCGATACCAGTTACCAGGGTCACTTCCTTATGTTCTAAATCAGCAATAGTTTTTAGTGTTCCTGTACCTCCAAGTTGACTATCGTATGCCAAATAACTGAATACAGTTATTTGTCCCTCTTCTGGTGCCAGCGTACGTCTAATATTTAAGCGCTCCGCTTCTGAACTATCTATCGGACATTTTGTTACCACTAAAACATCTGCCCGTCGCGCCTCTCGCTTACTATCTCTTAGGTTTCCTGTCGGCAAATACCAATCACGTGTGTATATACTGTCGAAAGCAGTCAACAAAACAGAAAAACCAGGAGTAATCTTTCGATGTTGAAAGGCATCATCTAAGATAATAACATCGGGTTGTACTGCTTCCTGAAGTTTTACCACTCCGTTTTGCCTATTAGCATCAACAGCTACTGAAATATCAGTAAACTTTGAATGAATTTGAAAAGGTTCATCACCGAGTTGTTCTGGAGAACTGGCAGCATCTGCTAAAAAGTATCCCTTTGATTTTCTTTTATACCCCCTGCTTAAAACGGCAACTTTATAATCTCTTTGCAATAGCTCTATAAATAATTCAACCATTGGCGTTTTACCTGTACCACCAACACTTAAGTTTCCGATGCAAATAATGGGTACGCTATAAGATTTAGCCGAAAATATTCCCCAATCATAAAATCGATTTCGTACGTATACGATCATTCCATAAATCAATGAAAAAGGGAAAAGTATTTTTCTAATCAACCACATTAGAGCGAAAGTATAATATTTTATCTTTGAGCATCTTAAAATTACGGAATGATTGTAAAAGAAGTTACCCAAATACTCGAAGAACTAGCTCCGTTATCATATGCGGAAGATTTTGATAATGTTGGACTTTTAGTCGGAGATCAAAATAACGAAGTAACGGGTATTTTAGTCACTTTAGATACATTAGAAAACGTCATTGATGAAGCGATTATAACAAAATGTAATCTTGTGGTTAGCTTTCATCCAATTATATTTAAGGGACTTAAAAAAATAACAGGAAAAACCTATGTGGAACGTGTGGTTCTCAAAGCGATTCAAAACAATATAGCAATCTATAGCATGCATACTGCTTTAGATAATTCACAGCATGGAGTTAATGCAAAAATCTGTGAAGTTTTAGGAATAGAAAATCCGAAAATACTAATTCCACAAAAAAAAACCATTAAAAAACTAACGACTTATGTTCCTAAAAAAGATGTTGACAAAGTAAAAGCTGCTTTATTTGAAGCAGGAGCCGGAAGCATAGGCAACTATGACCATTGTAGTTTTATCAATGAGGGTACGGGAAGTTTTCGGGCAGGTGTTTCTGCCAATCCCTCAATAGGTGAAATAGGTGAAATTCACTTTGAAGATGAAACTCAAATTCATATTACTTATCAAAAATCACAAGAACAAAAAGTTTTGAATGCTCTTTTTAAAAATCATCCTTACGAAGAGGTTGCCTACGAAGTATATTCACTCGAAAATAGCAATCAACATATCGGCATGGGCATGATAGGATCATTGAAAAAATCTGTAGATGAACTAACATTTCTAAATCATGTAAAGCAAACCATGCATGCTGAAGGAATAAAACACTCAAAATTGATTGAAAAACCAGTACAAAAAGTTGCCGTATTAGGAGGTAGCGGTGCTTTCGCAATAGCAGCCGCAAAAGCCGCTGGAGCTGATGTTTTTATTACGGCAGATGTAAAGTATCACCAGTTTTATGAGGCAGAAGACCAAATGGTGATCGCAGATATCGGACACTTTGAAACTGAGCAATTTACAAAAAACCTTTTAGTTGATTATCTTACGAAAAAAATTCCTAATTTTGCAATCCGTTTAGCGGAAAGTAAAACCAATCCAATCAAGTATTTATAGATATGGCAAAAAAAGCAGAAGCTACTGTAGAAGATAAGTTAAGAGCACTATATGATTTGCAATTAATTGACTCTAGGGTTGATGAAATCAGAAGTGTTCGTGGTGAACTTCCATTAGAAGTTGAAGATCTAGAAGATGAAGTGTTGGGTCTGAAAACAAGAATGGATAAATTGAAGACCGATGTTGAAACTGTAAATTTTGAGATTACTGCCAAGAAAAACTTGATCGATGAATCAAAGGCTTTAATTAAGAAATATACAGAGCAGCAAAAAAATGTTAGAAACAGTCGTGAATTTAACTCTATAAGCAAGGAGTTAGAATTTCAAGAGCTTGAAATTCAATTGGCTGAAAAAAACATTAAAGAATTTAAAGCTCAAATCGAACAGAAGAAGGTCATTGTATCTGAAACGAAAGAAAAATTAGCAGAACGTGAATCGCACTTGAAGCATAAAAAGAGCGAATTGAATGCTATTTTAGCAGAGACTGAAAAGGAAGAAAAAGCGTTACTTGATAAATCTGCCAAATTTCAGAAAGATATTGAAGAGCGATTAGTGAAAGCCTATAATCGTATTAGAACAAATGTAAAGAATGGTTTAGCTGTAGTGCCCATCGAAAGAGGTGCTTCTGGTGGTTCGTTTTTCACTATTCCTCCACAAGTTCAAGTGGAGATCGCTTCACGAAAAAAAATCATTACTGATGAGCATAGTGGTCGAATTTTGGTTGACCCTGTGTTAGCAGAAGAAGAACAGGTAAAAATGGAAAAAATGTTTAAAAAACTATAGTTTAATTCCATTTACTATATTTTATAGCCATCTCTCACAAAAGGGATGGCTTTTTTGATTAATTTTAAGACATTCAATTTACATTAATGCGCTCAGTTTTATTTTTAATTGTTGTATTTGCTTTAATGAGCTCTAAAATTAAAGCACAAGATTTGGATGTTTATCAGTGGAAAAACCGAATCATCCTCTTAAAATCAAATACTTTCGAATCAGATTGGTTGCAAGCCCAATTGAAAAGATTGAACGCAGATCGCACACAACTCGAAGAAAGAGAAGTACTCCTCTTAATCATTACAGATGATCTAGTTTATAACGATAGGAAACAAATAATGGATTTAAGTGCAGACACCATTATTTCTACTTATGACCTATCTGACTTTAATGGCCTTGTTCTTATTGGTAAAGATGGAGGATTAAAACTGAAGGAAGCTTTTATCGTAAATCCAAAAGAAATATTTTCGCTAATTGATAGTATGCCCATGCGAAAAACGGAAATTACCGATTCAAAAGGTATCGACTAAAGTAAGCTGAGTATTTTCTTTTCTACCACCTCATGCTCCCAAATGGATTCAATATCTGGTATTTTCATTACTTTCTGCATGATTTTTTCTTGTTCATCACCTATGGCTAAAGCTTCTGAATATGGTCTATCAGAAAAAGTCACCCTAGAATATACTGGCATCCATTTTTCAGGATGCTTCTTAGCGAAAGATTTCTCTATTTTCTTCTGCAATAAGAATTTCGGATCAGCGGTTTTGCTACTCATCTCTATAAAATTGCGATAACTTAATTCGGCTATGGCGTCAGCATTTGGTTTGCGTTCTTTTTGGTATTCTTGAAAGATTGCCTCCCAATCATCACCATGTTTTGCGATGATTTGATTCAAAACATAAATATCTTCGAAGCCTGCATTCATCCCCTGACCATAAAACGGTACCACGGCATGTGCTGAATCACCAACTAGAGCGACTTTATCCCAATACGTCCATGGGTAACATTTCATGGTAACCATGGCACTGGTAGGATTTTTAAAGAAATCTTCTAACAAGTCATCCATAACCTGCATGACATTTGGAAAATAGGATAAAAAGAATGTTTTGGCCTGTTCTTTGGTTTTTATATTCTCAAAAGATACTTCCCCTTCAAATGGCATAAAGAGTGTACAAGTAAAGCTACCATCTAAATTGGGCATGGCAATCAGCATAAATTTACCTCTTGGCCAAATGTGAAATGAATTTTTATCAAGCTTATGCGTACCATCTTCATTGGCTGGAATTGTTAGTTCTTTGTAACCAACATCAATAAAATCTTGTGAATAATCAAAACGACTACGTCTTTGCATTTTATGCCGTACCCGTGAAAAAGCGCCATCACAACCAAAAATAAGATCATATTGATATTCCTTCCACTCCCCTTTCTCAGTTTCTCCCGTGTATAGTTGAGCTTCAGGCAAATCAACATCCCATACTTTTTCCTCAAATTTGAAATTCACACCAGCACATTCAGCTAAATCAATCATTTTTCGATTTAGCACACCACGTGAAATTGACCATATCGCTTCACCGTCTTTTCCATACTTTTGATAATATTCAGGTTGACCAATAACATGCATAGCACGTTTATCTAAAGGAATTGCGATCTTTTTAACATCACTTTCAATATCAACCGCTCGCAGTGATTTCCAGCCTCTATTACTCATCGCTAAGTTAATGGAACGACCAGAAAACTCAATATTTCGAATATCAGGTCTACGATCAAAAACTGTAATCTTATGACCTAATTTTCTTAAGTAGATAGCTAAAAGTGAACCTACTAGGCCAGAACCGATGATGGCGATGTTTTTTGAAGTTTGTATCATAAATTCTATTCGCAATTGGATGAACAGGGTTTAAAGTTAGTAAAAATCGGTATTTCTACCTTAGTGCTAAAAGCTTTAAAATCAATCGCGATTATTATTGCTTTAGATGAAGTCTAAAATGATCATTTAATACGTATATATTTTTCATTCCGCGAGAGCGTCTATATATAAAAAGTCCTTCACAAGCATATTTGTGAAGGACTTTTCCTTTTACATCACTCAATTTGAAGTAAAAAAATCTTTGTTTTGCTTTCTTACTCTTTCGTTCACAGATAGTAATATACCATTCAACGAAACGCCATTAAAAAGCAGTATTGCCGCTTGTCTAAAAATTCCTACGCCTAAACGAATATTCTGTCAATTACCTGAAAAACAGATGGTTTCAACTTTTTTTTAACAATAATGATGTCTTTCCTCCGTTCTTTGACTTACAATTTAACCTAAAACTATAAAACCAAATCTAAACCTAACCAACGTACTTCAACCACAGATTTTATAATTTCTTTACAACTTTTTGAGAAGTTATTTCTCTATGCTTTGTTGAATACGGTTTCTAAAGGCATGCTTATGCAGAATATTACCCCAAACACCAAAACATTTCAATTACTCTTCTTTTTTGGAGTTTTTTCACTTATAGCTTTTAGTGGCTTAGCTCAAGTACAAACCACTTTCACTCCTCGCTTTTCTGAGGCGGTAAATGGAGATGTTACAATGATAGCTAATAACGTTTTATCAGAACATCCTACGAACAATTATACTGGAGGAAGTGACAACAATAATATTTTTTCTCAATTTGTAGACATTGATTCC
>CALHCJ010000009.1 GCA_937936275.1 uncultured Flavobacteriaceae bacterium | reverse complement strand
CTGGTAATACCCTTTTTGAGGTCGGCGTTCTCTCCGAAGAAGTGACCCGCATTAAATAGGAAACCTATAAGAAAGATGACCCCAAGGATAATGGGAAAGATGGCACGGATGGTATCCGATACATCGTTTACGGAATCTTCGATTCCGCCGACCTGAGCGTAACTGGCAAGGCTCATAAACAGGAATGCCAGCGTTAGACTTTTAGCTTTTTCCATAACTGATAATTTTAAGGTCGAAACATTTTCGGCCTGTGATTAATTATTATGGAATGTAGAAGTGGATTGTACTTTTTGCCGAAGGATTCCTAAAAATTAACTAGGAATAGCGTTAATTTTTGATGGAAGTTTATGGTTTTGGAAGATTCGTTGAATATTGCTCAATGAAAAATCTGAAAATCATGAATCGATGAGAGTGCCTATAATCTTCTTTATATGTCTATTGATGTTGAGCAACAACAACACAATCGGGCAGACATTAACTGCGGGACGAAAGGTGGTTGTTCTCGATGCAGGACATGGAGGTATTGATTGCGGTACAGTTTCGGAAGATGGACTTCAAGAAAAGGATGTTGTTCTAGACATAGTCCGGCAGATGAAAGTATGCAACAAAATTTTACTTGAATCCAAATATGATATCTATTTGACAAGGAGAAAAGATACCTTGATTTCATTGACCGATAGAACCAAGCTCGTCAAACATCTAAAACCTGATGTTTTCATTTCTCTGCATTGTAATCATATAAGTGATTCGAACATACAAGGTGCAGAAATCTATACCTATGATAGTAATGAATTATCTCTGTTGTATGCGAAAACAATTTTGAATGAGCTAAATCAGAACCTTGGTTTTAAGACTAGAGAAACTAAGCAGGGCAATTTTCAGGTTTTAAGGGAAACAAAAGAGCACTGTCCTGCGCTTCTATTAGAGCTTGGGTATTTGTCCAATTCAAGTGAAGCCTACCATTTAAATGACAGCCAAAACAGGAAGGCATTGGCCTTATCCATATTAATGTCCATTTAAATCAAGATTATGAAAGAGCTATTATTTGAGGTTGTAAAAAGTATAGGAAGTATTATTTCAACGATGTATAAAGAAGTGACCTATTTCATGGGCAATTGTAAAAACAAGAACTTATAAGTCGCCAAAACCAGTATTTTTATAATACATTTGGCGAGATATAATATATATATGAGACAATTAGTAGGAAGAATACAGGAGAGAGGAATTTTAGAGGCAGCTTTAAAAAGCAACCGTCCTGAACTTATTGTAGTATATGGAAGAAGACGGATTGGGAAGACATTTTTGATTGATAAAGTTTATGAGAAAGAAATAAAATTCAGGTTTTCTGGCATTCATAATGCTTCATTAAAAGAACAATTAGCCAATTTTCATTTAGTCCTTTCTGATAAAAACCTAAAGTTCAAGGAACCAGAAAGTTGGATTGAAGCCTTCCATCATTTAGGTAAGTACTTTGATACCTTAAAGTCAAAAAAGAAAAAGGTATTGTTTATCGATGAATTTCCCTGGCTTGATTCTAGGCGGTCGAATTTTCTTTCTGCCTTTGATAATTTCTGGAATAACTATGCTTCAAAAAGAGATGATATGGTTGTCATCGTTTGTGGCTCAGCCGCATCTTATATGATTCAGAATATCATCAAGAATAAAGGAGGCTTACATAATAGATTAACGGAAAGTATTCAATTGGCCGCATTTAACCTTAATGAGACAGAACAACTTCTAAAACAGAACAAGGTAAAATTCTCTCGTTATGACATCTTACAAATCTACATGGCAATGGGTGGTATTCCCCATTATCTCGATAAGATAAACCCTGGTGAAAGCGTTCCACAGGCCCTTGACCGATTGTGTTTTATGAAAAATGGATTTCTTCGAACGGAATTTGAAAATGTATTCGCTTCCCTTTTTGATTTTTATGAGAACCACGAGTCGATTGTACGTTCATTAGCTTCAGTAAGAAAAGGTCTGACAAGAAATGAAATATCCGCCAAAACGGGCATGCCTTCCGGCGGAGGACTTACAAAAGCTTTAATGGAATTGGAAGATTCAGGGTTTATTGAAAACTACTTGCCATATCAAGGTGTCAAAGATTCCATCTATAGACTTAGTGACGAATATTCGATGTTCTATATCAAATACATTGAAAAAACAAAACCTTCGCAGGGTGGTCTTTGGATGGTAATGCAAGGGAAACAGTCCTATAAAATATGGTCAGGATACAGTTTTGAAACCATATGTATAAAGCATGTCGAACAAATTAAGGAAGGGTTAAAAATAGCAGGAATCAATTCAACTCATGGAAGCTGGATTGAAAAAGGTAACGGAAAGGGAGCCCAAATAGATATGCTTATCGATAGGGATGATAATGTCATCAATCTATGTGAAATGAAGTTCTACAATACTGAATTTACATTGAATAAAAAGTACGCCAATGAAATAGCAAATAAGTCCAACAAATTTGTAGAAAGTACCAAAACCAAGAAGAGTGTTTTTGTAACTTTTATAACTACTTACGGATTGGTTTCAAATCAATATTCTAAGCAGTATGTGCAAAATGAACTTACAATAGATAATCTATTTAAAAAGTTATAAGTCGCCAAAACTCATATAAAAAGTATGGTTTTGGCCATTTATAACTAGCTGTTCAGGCACATTTTTTATAGAACCGAATGGAATCTTCTAATTTGAATTCGGCCCATAGCAATGGATGGTCACTAGCTGCATCCTTTTCATTTTCAACAGTATCATAAGTTTCCCATTCTGGTTTCTTGAGTGGCCACATGGCTTTTCTATTCAATCCACTATCCTCCACTTTGTGAAATAACGAAGGGGAAACCAATAGATAGTCCTTCTGTTTGATATTGACACCCATTCTGTAAGCCCCCATTCTGAAATAACGAGAATCGTTTCCTGAATCCAGAACTGTATGGAAAGAATCATGTTTGACAATATCCATAACTCCTGTATCCAAAATTGTAGAAATGGATGCAGCATAAGAGGGTGCATTTAAAGTTCCGGCTATGATAATATTTTCTGCTCCTTTTGATTGTAGGTCGTTATAAATCTCTGCAATCTTATTTGCTTGTTGCCTTCTTAAGGAATCAGGTTCGTTTTCCCCTGCAAGCTGACAACATAGAAGATGTAATGTCTTATTTTGGGGAGTTTTGATTTTATATTTTTGAAAATCAGTATTGAAAAGTAACCTTCCCTTAGCATCTTTTTCATTTGAAAAGGATTTCACTGACTTGATATGATAACCCTTCTTTAAAAGGATGCCCATACCTAACCCTAAGCCGTCATTACCCTGAAGATGCATAATTTCAGAATAGGCTGATTCACTATTTTTTTCAAAGAATAATTCATGGAACTGGATAAGGGATTCCCTATTTTCAACTTGTTGTAATAAAACAATATCTGGGTCAATTTCTAAAATGACTTTAGCTTTATTGATAATGGACTTCTTATTTATTGGGGCTGATTTTAATCTTGTCCAACCGTTCCAATTGGTCAAGTAAGAAGCTTGTGTCTCCATTACCTGCATATCCGATTTCACATGTAGATTTCCTTCTATATTTCTCATTGATAGATAAGACGTATGTGTTGCTTGATGGAAGCCCAGAAGATTTGCCAGTTCCCTCATACGATTATAGTCAAGAGAATTCTTTTGGGTTTTGGAAAAAAGTGATTCGAACTCCTCTTTCCAAATCTCGGATTTAATTTCGTATTCCAACTCTATCATATCAATATGTCTGTGGAATAGGTTTTGAATATTAAAGGTCGCTATTTTCATGCTGCTTTTCTTCTAAAATCAATCTCGTTGTTTTCCAGTATCTCATTAATTTTTTCCACATCATAATAGATGATTCCGCCAAGTTTTGAAAAGGGAATGGTTCCGTTTATTCGGAAATTTTGTAGCGTACCAGGACTAATTTCGAGTTTACTCATAACTTGACCAGACTTAATCCAATGATCAACCCCTACCCTCCCACTAGACACAAGTAATTCTTTTATTTCGTTAAGAAGTTTTATCCTGAACTCTTCTAAATCTTCTGTTGTAATAATATTTGCTGCCATAACTTATTTGTTTATGTTAGAATTGAAGTACAGGGAATGAATCAATCCTCTTTTAGTAATTTGAATCCCTTTAAACAAATTTGATTATAAACAATGGAGAATATTCACCAGTTAACCCGACCTCTGGTGAAATTTTAACATTTTTAA
>CALHCJ010000008.1 GCA_937936275.1 uncultured Flavobacteriaceae bacterium | reverse complement strand
CTTGATCGTTCCATTTTAAATATATTCATCAATAGTGCTTATGAAAAAGATAGTCTTTGCCCTAATAATTTTTGTGTTGTTCAGCAGTCATGTTATGTACTTAAAATTAGATTAATACTTTTTAGAACCTAACAGCTCTGCCACTATCCAACTATTCAATGGGACGTTCGAAAAGAGCGAAAATATAATCGACCGTGATCGTATGCTCGATGCCAGTTTAGTGGGCAACGGTCAAAGAATAAATGTTGACAGCACCCAATGGACCGAGAAAGACAGCGTAACTCTCTTAAATTTTCAGACAGGAGACGCAGGCACTTGGGTAGCTGGAATTTCGACAGGCGCGCGCGCTATAGAAATGGATGCGAAAGCATTTAATACCTATCTTGAACATGAAGGTATACTAGACATGATTGCTTATCGAAGAGAAAACCATGAAATGGATGAGGCTGCAGTCGAAAAGTATTCTAAACATGTAAAGACCATTTTTCAGGTGGGGGACAAAAGAACCAAGGATTGGAAGAAACCGTTGGGATATCCTATTGAATTTGTTCCGCTTGAAAATCCGTATAAATTGAATACTGGTGATAGTATACGGGTAAGACTCCTTTTTGAGGGTAAGCCCTTGGCAAATCAATTGGTATATGCCAATTTTAAGGCTCCTGACAATGCACATACTCATAGTGACCCCGAAGAAAAAGGACATAGTCATGATAATAATACCAAGGAAGAAGGACACAGCCACGAAGGTGAAGCGGCGGAACATTCTCATAAGGATAAAGCAACACATAGTCATGATGATTCCGTAGAAAATAGTCACAGCCATTCTGAAAATTCCGAAAACCATACCCACACCACTGGTCAAAAACTACGAACCGATCCTGATGGTGTGGTAACCGCTGCACTAACAAGTGATGGTGTCTGGTATCTACAAACTATTCATTTAGTAAAAACTGAAGAAGAAGGCTTTACCCACGAATCAAATTGGACTACATTGACATTTCAAGTAACACATGCCCACGGTGAAAATACCCACACGCATATGCATGAAGACGAGGATGGAATACCCTCATGGGTTTATTGGGCTGGGAGCCTTTTATTGGTTGGGTTATTATTCTTTTGGTTTAATAGAAAGAAATAATGACAAGAAAATATCTTCTGAGCTTCTTACTACTATTATTTCCCCTGTTGGCAATGGCTCACGGGGTAAGTGATGCCGACCAAGAAATCTTAAATAATGGTGACTTACTATCCTACATTTATGTTGGAGCAAAGCATATGGTTACCGGTTATGATCACCTCCTATTTTTGGCAGGAGTCATATTTTATTTATCTGGTTTTAAAGATATCGTAAAGTTCATAACTGTTTTTACCATTGGGCATAGTATTACCCTAATCGGAGCGACGTACCTGGGAATCAAAGCTGATGAACATTTAATTGATGCTGTTATAGCCTTAAGTGTTCTTTATAAAGGTTTTGAAAATTTGGGTGGGTTCGAAAAGTACTTTAAGGTTAAATCACCGAATTTACTCTTTATGGTCTTTTCCTTCGGATTAATTCATGGCTTTGGACTCTCGACAAGATTACAGTCTTTTGATATCGGAAATTCGCAATTTCTGTCTAAGATTATAAGCTTTAATGTAGGTGTAGAGCTAGGTCAAATCTTGGCTTTGATTCCTGTGGTGCTTATTATCACCCAATGGAAACCAAAAAAGAGTTATAAAGCTTTTTATAAAGCGGCTAACTTTTACTTGGTCATCGCCGGTATTGGTCTTTTTATCTACCAAATGTATGGCTACTTACACGGACATTGATCTGTTATGATTTTAAATTTTTACAATATTGGCTAATTGGCAAAGGTGGATAAAGTCCCGTGGAATAGGCACTTTTCTCAACCAAAAATAACTTTATCAGTCGCATTTTACGTAGGGTTAAAACCATTTTTTTAAAAAATTTCTAACATCTCAATTTAAATCGAGGACCTAATCAAAAGCTTGTTTAGATCCTAAATAAGAATGACTGATTTAGGGCTTGTCTCTGTATCTACCAAAAAGATCTCCTTTTAAAGTGAAGTTTTTTAATTTTAACTAATTTGTCAAAATGCAAATACCTTTAGTTAGCATTCTTATTCCTTTTAAAAACACAGCGAAATTTCTACCAGATTGCTTACAGTCAATCTGTGATCAGAAATATAAAAACTGGGAAATTTTAGCGGTCGACGATCATTCTTCTGATTATAGTGCTCAAATTGTTCGTGCATTTAGTAAAAGAGACAAGCGTATTAAACTATTGGAAAACGATGGACACGGAATCATTTTAGCGCTACGCAAAGCATATGCAAATAGCAAAGGTCAGCTAATTACTAGAATGGATTCAGACGATCTTATGACACCTGATAAAATCAAGGTAATGGTTGAATCACTTTTAAATCATGGTCTTGCCCATATAGCTATAGGAAAAGTAAAATACTTCTCAGAATATGAACTGGGAAATGGATACAAACGCTACGAGAAATGGCTTAATAAATTGACTCAAAAGGGAACAAACTATTCTGAAATTTATAAAGAATGCGTGGTGCCATCACCTTGTTGGATGGCTTACCGAAAGGATGTAGATGCTTGCGGAGCTTTTGAATTTGACCGTTATCCTGAAGATTATGACCTTGCGTTTCGGTTTTATGAAGAGGGTCTAGAGTGTATCCCTTGCGACAAAGTACTACATTATTGGCGAGATTATGATTCACGCACATCTCGAACTAGTAAAAACTATGCGCAAAATTATTTTTTAGATATTAAGCTTTATTATTTTCTAAAGTTAGAAAAGCAATTAAAAAGACCATTAGTTATTTGGGGGGCAGGAGCTAAAGGAAAGGCTATCGCAAAAGCACTTGTTGAGCAAGGAATAGAAATTCATTGGGTATGTGATAATCAGAATAAAATAGGCAAGAATATTTATGGAATAACACTTTTGCATTATTCATCA
>CALHCJ010000007.1 GCA_937936275.1 uncultured Flavobacteriaceae bacterium | reverse complement strand
TTCATTTTGGATGTTAGGTACCTCCTGATTATTTTCTCTGGGGTTGATAAAAACGTTTTGTAAAACTGGAGGTCTCTTTAGAAGGGCCGCATTCAGATTCACCGAATGTCTTCCGTTGAGGTGATAGGTAAAACCTGTTTTAAATCCGAAATTAGAAAGTGATACAGCCGAACTATTTCCTAAAGAATTTTCTAAAAAACGTTCGTTTTGGAAAAGTCCCTTTCTTTGATATGTGGTATTCGTATAATTTCCTGTAAGAAAAGCTTCCCAAGAGTTTTTGTTTATTTTTAATTGACTAAAAACTTCAAACTGAGATGCGTTCAAATTGTAATGATAGTTGAAAATATCATCTTTCTGTTTGAAGATATTTCCATCTATATCATTTACCGTGTTTGAAAACGGATCAATGTCTTCATGAAAAGTTGCTCCCAACAAATCGTTGATCTTTGCAAAATTGTTTGAGGACAGTTTGCTATAAGCCAATCCAAAATCAAAACTTGATATTTTGTTGATCTCGAGGTTTCCAGAAGTATTCACAACTAATTGTCGATCATTCGTGACGTCATCATATAAAACGTAAACTGCTTTTTCATTCTTGTTAGCTTGATAAATACTGTTCCAGTTCAGTTGTGGGTTGGCAATAAAATTCTCTTTCGCAGTATTTGCACTAATGAAATTAGCCCCGGTAGAACTATTGATATAAAAACTGGGAAGATAACGATAGTAGGTGGGGTCAGGGTTAGGGGAGTTATAGTACCCAAGTCTACTTCGATTATTTGTACCAAATTGATACGAAAGGCCCGTATTTAATCTAAATGCATCAGATTCGTACAAATGATTTAACATCAAAATAGGTTCTGCTATTTTTCGCTCTCTAGAATTTCTTATTTGTTCGTTTTGTTCTCCCCAATATGGGTTATATTGATTTCCAACAAGTTCATATACCTCTTCAGTCAAAGCCGAGGATCGCCCTCTTCTGTTTGAAGCATAGATGCCAGAAAACTGTAAACTGTGCATGGTATTGAACTTGTATTCCAAAGCAGCATAAACGGAATATGCATCATATAAAGTTCCGTTGATATACCCTTGCTTTGCCCATCTTCTTGAGGCCGATAGACTATAAGCCAAACCATCTTTCGAGAGTGCAGATGTATGGGTAACCATGAATCTACCTGCATACGTTCTATTTGAAGCAGAGGAAGATACTCGAGTTCCAGGGCGTAAACCTGAAGGTCTAGTGTCTATATTAGTAGTCCCTAAGATTCCTCCAAAAGAATAAAGTGAAGGCTGCAAGCCTTGGGTGAATAGTTGGTTTCTAGTCGCATCATTGAGTCCACCCCAATTATTCCATTGAGGCCTACCATCGTAGAATTTGTTCATAGGTATCCCATTCAGTAGTATTTTCCCATTTTGAGCATCATATCCTCTTACTCGAAAAAAGGCTTGCCCAAAATCAAAAGCAGCTCTACTCAAAAAAATATCTTTTGTTGCCTGTAGTAAGCCAGATGAAGATGAACTTATTTCGTCATCGAATAGTTCTGCATCCGTTAATGTTATGAGGTTGTCCGTTTGCTCTATAGAAATATCTCTTTCTATATAAATGTTTCCTAAATCTAAAACTTGTTCTTTTAATGTAACAGGGATGCGTTTGGTGACAAAATCATCCAACGAAATGTTTAATACGAAGTCTCCGTTTGCTAACCCTTGAAATTGGAAAGTTCCATCATGTTTAGTTGTAGTAGTAGTCTCGAAACCTTCCAGTTGAACGATTGCATTTACCAATGGTTTCTTCTCTCTACTGCTCCATATTGCACCCCTGATTTCTAAGTTTTCTTGTGAAGCCTTGGGGTAAAATAGGCTAAGAAAAAAGCTTAAAACAAACAAATGTGACATTGGGTTTGGTTAGTGTTCGGCTTAAAAAAGCTTAGAAATATATTAATAAACTTACTATTTTATAAGAAAATTCTTTAAAAAATATCATATTTTCAATTTCTAATACTTGCTAATAATGTTTCGTTTTATACTTTTAATTTGGCTATTACCTATTGGTATACTGGCTCAAGAAGGGGCTACTTACAACATAAAAACCATCGCTTTTTACAATGTTGAAAATCTTTTTGATACTGTAAATGACAGCTTGACTTTTGATGATGATCGCACCCCAGAAGGAAAGGATAGCTGGACGATTCAAAGATATCGCTACAAACTTGATCAGATTTCAAAAGTTATTTTAGAAATTGGGAATGAGACTACAGGAAATTCACCAGACATTGTTGGCCTCTGTGAAATCGAAAATAAACAGGTCGTAGAAGATTTAATCAATAGCACCAATCTGAGTGCTAAAGATTATGGGATAGTACATTTTGATTCTCCTGATGAGCGAGGTATTGATGTAGCGCTTCTTTACAAAAAATCAATTTTTATTCCAGATGCTTTTAAAAGTCATCGCCTACTTTTATCAAACTCTGAAGGCTTTAGAGACTACACTCGCGATCAATTGGTTGTTGGGGGTTATTTAGAAGATGAATATTTCTATTTTATCGTTAATCACTGGCCTTCTCGCAGTGGTGGAGCAGCTAGAAGTAAACCCAACCGTCTTGCTGCAGCAAAATTAAATAAGAAAATTATTGATTCAATTCAATATGATGACAGGAATGCAAAGATCATCAGCATGGGGGATTTCAATGATGATGCTATTGATGATAGTTTTAAAAAAATACTTAAAACAAAAGGTAAACAAGAAGGGCTAGATTCGTTGAGCTTATTTAACCCGATGGAGAAGTTATTTCGAAAAGGAGTTGGCTCTCTTGCGTATCGTGATAAATGGAATCTTTTTGACCAGATCTATATGACAAGCAATTTAATTAGTAAGAATAAAGAAAATTATAGCTTTTGGAAAGCAGGGGTTTACAATCCTTCCTATCTTATCGACCCAACTGGCCGATTTAAAGGATATCCTCTTCGCACTTATGCTGGAGGTAGTTATATTGGTGGCTACTCAGACCACTTTCCTGTGTATATATTTTTACTCAAGAAAGTAAATTAGTCATTTTCAATCAAGGCTATTAAAGTTCGGTAATCAGCAAATTGCGCCACTTTACTTTGATACCCCCACCATCATGAATTTGAAGGGCTATAGAACCTTCACCAGCGCCAATAATTTCATCGGTTAGTGTTATCATTTCAACACCGTTTAACCATGAGGTAATCGTATCGCCATCCATACGAATCTTCATCGTATTCCACTCGCCCATTTTTAAGGTTTTGTCTTTTTCTACTTCTGGTTTAATCAACCAATTGCGACCATAAGACTCATATACGCCTCCAGTAAAGTGGCCTGGTGGCGCTACTTCAACTTGCCAACCACTAACTTTGGTACCATCTACCGTCGAACGGACAAATACACCGCTATTTCCGTCAGCTTCTTGCTTAAACTCTAAAGTCAATTCAAAATTTTTATAGTGTTTATCAGTTGCTAGATACCCGTATTGTTCATCAGGACCGCTTTCACAAATTAAGAGTCCGTCTTCGACATACCATTTTTCGGTACCATAGATTGTCCATCCTTCTAAATTTTCACCATTAAAGATTGAATGTTGGGCGGTTAGAGGTATTGAAAAAAGTAGAACTACTACAAATACTATATGTTTCATTTCTTTTTCTTTTATCCATTAGCGTAGAGATGATTCAGCTTCACTAGGTCGAAAATAAGAGAGTTTTTAATTAAACCACTGTCCGTAAGGAATACGACTTAGAATTAGAACTAACCCTATTCCGTAGAAAATAGCAATACTCTTAAACTTCTTTTTTCCTTCTATAAACTTTTTATGACGTGACCAACCAACAGTGATGAATACAATTGCCAATATATTCGTAAACGGATGCTCTAATGCCAACAAGCGTGACGCGGAGTTTAAACCACCCATTCCTAGCTCCTGTATGGCATTTAAACCACTAGGAGAAACAAAGTAAAGAATCAAACCAATCAACAACATTATGTGTGACAAAATAAATGCAAAGAGACTCAATCTAAAATCTTTTTCAGGTGTAAACATTTTGTTGCCCAACCAACCTGACAGAGCATTTAGAACAGCAAGCACTAATATGGCTAAAACGATGTATGCAAAATAAGAGTGTAAGGTTTGAATAGTTTCGTACATGGTGTGAATTATTTAGAATTCTAAAGTACAAATTCTTTGTGCATAAAAAAACCCCACTTAACTGAATAAGCAGGGTTCATAATTAAGACTATTTAAAGTTTAAAAACTATATCTTAAACCTAATTGTGCTTGCCATCTTGATGAATTCAAACCTGCATCATCAATTATATTAGCAGTTTCTGATGCGCCCGGATTAAAAGTAAACTCCGGAGTCGTTCCGTCCGCAGCAAAACCTTCAAAATTAAGTAACTGTACTTGACCAAAATTCGTGAAATTTCTTACACCCCACTCTTTGTTTAACAAATTAGTAAAATTGAAAATATCTGCAGTTAACTCAATTCTATGATTCGTTTTACCTGTAGTAAATCTAAACTCTTGAGCAAATTTAAAATCAACTATATGATTCCACTCAGACCGCCCTGCGTTTCTTTCGGCAAATTTACCTTTTCGACTTCTCAAGTATTCATCACCTTCAATCAAGCTACTTAAAGCTGCCCATTGTTCTTGCGCTGTAAAATCACCGTCGTCAACAAGCTGAGCTTGTGTTTCATTACTCGGAATAAAAGCCAAAGCAGAGAAAGAACCTGTATCAGCTAAAAGACCGCTACCATTGATTACATAACTAAAGGGTCGACCTGCGGCTCCTTCGTAATATAGACCAAATCGAGTACGTAGTTTATCTGACCACTTTAATTCGATTGTAGAGTTAGCAATTATTCTGCTACC
>CALHCJ010000006.1 GCA_937936275.1 uncultured Flavobacteriaceae bacterium | reverse complement strand
ATTGGGCAAGTTGTATTTTAAAACCAAACGATTTGATGACGGTCGAAAGCTATTTACAAAACTCGTCGACATTGATGCAGAAAACCCTGAATATCTGTATTATTTGGCGGAATGTTTTCGAGAGTTAGATCAACCCGCAAGTAGTCTCACTTATTATAAAAAAGCAGTCATTGCAGATAGTACTCATTTAAAAAGTCTTTTTCAATTGGGAAAGTATTTTGTTGTGAATCGAGAAACCAACCAAGCCTTAGAATACTTGAACAAAGGACTCGAATTTTATGCGGATGATGTTTCTCACATCAACTTAAAAGGTCTAGCTCATTTTAACAATGATGCGTATGAAAAAGCGTTGCCTTTGTTTGAAAGCCTTTTAGATTTAGGAGAAAAGAAGGAATTTGTGTATACCAAATTGGCATTTTGCTACTTCAAAGCTTGGGAGTTTGAAAAAGCGAAAAGCACCTATAAAAAACTTATTGAAATGGATGAAGATAACCTTTTGGCATATTATAATCTAGCTCAAGTATTTTTTAAAGATAGACAGATCGATAGTGCAAAATTTTATGTAAGAAAAAGCATTGAAGTACAAGAGGTCACTTTTGAAAAGGAATATATGAGTTTGGCATATATGTATCGCTCGGAAGATCAATTGAAAACTGCATTAAAATATTATAAGCTCGCCTTCGAAGAGGATCCTACAAATTTTAGAAACTACTACCAACTCTGTTCTATGATTGATCAAACTTCAACCGATCTTGAATTAAAGTTGAAATACTACCAGAACTTTATTGAAAAGTTTGGGAACAACATACCCTATATGTCAGATCGATCGCGCAAACGAATATCAGAACTTGAAGAAGAGATTCATTTTGCGAAGAAATAATGTCCTTAAAAAATTGTAATTTTCGCAGTATAATCGGGGTTCATGCGCAAGTTTATACTAGTTTTGATTTTATTCGGATTTACGTCATGCGGTCTTTTTGAGTCAAAGGCAGAAAAAACGCAGAAACTTGTCGAGAAAGAGTTGCAGCAAATTGACTGGACGAACGTTGACCACTACCCTTTATTTGATGAATGTGACGAGACCGCAAGTAAATTAAAACAAAAAACATGTTTTGAAGAAAAGCTAGTCCTTCATCTTTCTTCTGATCTACAACAATTTGAGATCGTCAGTGAAAGGCAGGTGAAGGATGTCATCTTTATTGACATTATTGTTCAAAGTGATGGTAGCATCGCGGTACTAAATATTGAAAATCAAGAAGTTTTTCAAGAGCAGCAAAAAGAATTTGAACAACTGGTTGAGAATAGTTTGAATAGCCTTCCTAGAATAGAACCCGCTTTGAAAAGAGGAGTTCCCGTTCGTGCAAAATTTCGAATTCCTATTTTTTTAAATTCTAAGTAACTATATATTGGCGCAAGAAAAAATCATTTTAGGCATTGACCCCGGTACTACAATTATGGGTTTTGGATTGATCAAAGTGGTCAATAAAAAAATGGAGTTTATTCAAATGAATGAATTGCTGTTGAGTAAGTATAAAGATCACTATGTAAAGTTAAAATTGATTTTTGAGCGAACTATTGAATTGATCGATACCTATCACCCTGATGAAATTGCAATAGAAGCACCTTTCTTTGGAAAAAATGTGCAGTCGATGCTTAAGTTAGGTCGTGCACAGGGAGTTGCTATGGCTGCCGGGCTATCGCGTGAAATACCTATAACGGAATATCTACCTAAGAAGATAAAAATGGCAATTACTGGAAATGGAAATGCTAGTAAAGAGCAAGTGGCTAGAATGCTGCAAAGTGTTTTGGGGTTAAAAACCCTACCAAAGAATCTAGATGCTACTGACGGACTTGCCGCAGCGGTTTGCCATTTTTATAATGAGGGAAGAGTTGAGGTTGGTAAGAGTTATTCTGGGTGGAGTGCATTTGTAAAACAAAATGAAACTCGTGTAAAAAAGTAAAAGTTGGTAGCAGCGGTAAGCAGTAAAAATCATAGATGAAATTTCAAGAGTTTTTAGCCTATCAAAAAGCCCATTACCTTGGTTCAGTGGAATTACTGCTAACTGAAACTGTCAACTGAATACTAAATATGTCCGGTATCTACATCCATATCCCTTTTTGCAAACAAGCCTGCCACTATTGTGACTTTCATTTTTCTACCTCGATGGCTAAAAAAGAAATTATGATTTCTGCATTGCAGAGAGAACTATTTCTTAGAAAGGACGAGTTTAAGAATGAAATGGTGGAAACAATTTACTTCGGCGGTGGAACACCTTCGGTACTAACATCGACAGAAATTAATGCTATTTTCGATGCTGTTTTTGAAAGTTATAAGGTTGCTGAAGATGCAGAAATAACCTTAGAAGCCAACCCTGATGATTTATCCGAAGAAAAAATTCTACAATTAGCTGATAGCCCTGTGAATAGGCTTAGTATTGGTATCCAATCCTTTTTTGAAGAAGATTTAAAACTCATGAATCGGGCACATTCAGCAAAAGAAGCAATAGATTCTTTGTCTCTTGCGACCCGTGAGTTCGATAATGTTTCGATCGATTTGATTTATGGAATTCCGAATATGACGAATGAACACTGGGTAATGAATATAGAAAAGGCACTTTCTTTTAATATTCCTCATATCTCTAGCTATGCTTTAACGGTAGAACCAAAAACAGCGCTAGCAAGTTTTATTGAAAAAGGAATTATTAAAAACGTAGATGATGCCGTTGCACAAGAGCATTTCAATATTTTGCTAGATCAAATGGAAGCTGCTGGTTTTGAAAGCTATGAAATTTCCAATTTTGGTAAACCTGGTTACTTTTCGAAAAATAATACAGCATATTGGCAACAAAAAAAATATATAGGTATTGGTCCGTCTGCACATTCGTTTGATGGTAAACAACGCGGTTGGAATATTAATAATAATCCAAAGTATATCAAGGCGATAACAAATGATGAATTACCCATTGAGATAGAAGCATTATCAAAAACAGATCAGTACAACGAATATGTGATGACTGGTTTGCGTACAATTTGGGGAGTTTCTTTAAGTCGGGTTGAAAAAGAATTCGGTAATCAATATTACAATTACCTTTTAAAACAAGCGGATAAGTACATAGAAGAACATCTTTTATACGTGGATGAAGAAACGCTACTGGCTACTAGAAAAGGCCGTTTTTTAGCTGACGGAATTGCTGCAGATTTATTTATGTTAAATTTAAAGTAGCTTTGTTGTAATATAAAAACGGTGTTCTTGAAAGCAAAAATAAAAAACAACTTTATCGATCTCTCTAAGCCATTAGATATATCTATTCCTTTGCGGGGTGATGTTTCAAATGTAAATGCATGGTATGTAGGGCACCCTAAAATCGAACCGCATAGAGAAGGTGATTTTATAGGAAAAGTATCTGAAGGATCTTCCACAAATTTTAATGATATTTGGTTCAATCCTCATGCACATGGTACACATACTGAAAGTGTAGGTCATATTACAAAAGAATTTTACTCGGTAAATCAACATTTAAAAAAATACTTTTTTAAAGCAGAAGTGATCACTTTGGCTCCTGAGAAATACCAAAATGATTTTGTGATTTCAAGAAAGCAATTGCAATACGCGCTAGGGAATAAAAAAAGAGATGCTTTAGTTATTCGAACCTTACCGAATACGACCGAAAAAATATCAAGACAATATTCAAATTCAAATCCACCCTATTTATTAGAACAAGCTGCGGAGTATTTGGTTCAAAAAGAAATAGAACATTTGTTAATTGATTTACCCTCCATAGACAAAGAAAAAGATGGTGGCGCACTGCTAGCTCATAATGCCTTCTGGAATACCAAAGGAGTCATGCGAACACAGGCTACGATCACAGAATTTATATTTGTACCGAATACCATAAAAGACGGAACGTATTTTTTAAACCTTCAGGTAGCACCCTTTGAAAATGATGCAAGCCCCAGTAGACCCGTTTTGTATAAAATTGAAGACTAATGACTCAAAGCTTAAAATTAGAAGAACTTTTGATGTTTATTTTGGGTATTTATCTATTCAATCTACTGCCATATGACTGGTGGTGGTTTTTGGTATTACTATTGTTACCTGATATAGGAATGATTGGCTATTTTTTTGGAAATAAGACCGGGGCATTTGTATATAATGTATTTCATCATAAAGGCATTGCGCTTGTGATATACCTATTTGGTGTTTATCTTGTCAATCCGTTAATTCAATTGATAGGAATCATTTTGTTCGCTCATTCGGCCATGGATCGAATTATGGGCTATGGATTAAAGTATGATAAAGGTTTTAAATACACGCATTTGGGCGAAATAGGAAATAAAACGGATGGATAGCATTTTCGATACAATTTTAGGCTTAGTTCTCGGTGCGATCGCCACGTACTGGGTGTATAATTTTTTTAAAAAGAAGCAGAGTAAAGAGGTGACTTTGCATCAGTCTACAGTGCTTCTAGAGAAAATAAGAAGTGTCAGCAAATTAGTTTCTGTAGAAGGCGAATTTGCCGAAATATATAAATACGAAAATACTAAAGAGCGTTTTTTAAGCATGGTGTCAAGCAAGAAAAAAGCGCTTGTTGTGATCAATGCAAAGGCACAGATAGGATATGATTTGAAAAAAGTAGAAGTAGAATCTGATGTGGCAAACAAGCGTATTATTTTAACCAATTTTCCACAGCCAGAAATTTTGAGTATAGAACCTGAATTGGAGTTTTATGATATTAAGAACGGTATGTTCAATTCCTTTTCTCCTGATGATTTAACAACATTAAATAACGAAGCAAAAAAACATATTAAAGATAAAATTCCAGAAAGCGGATTGATGGATACAGCTCGAAAAGAAGCTTTGCAAGCGGTACTGTTGATTGAGTCTATAGTAGCAACCATTGGCTGGAAATTAGATTATTCCGCTTTGAAAATTGAAGAATCTGATAAGAAACTCCTCGAAAAATAAATCAACTATTCATGAAAAAAATAATTTGCACTTTACTACTTTTAATTATGACCACAGTTGGTCTTAGTCAAACAAATACTGAAATGAGAGAATTTGATCCTGCGTTTGCCCATACCGTTTATTTCTGGCTTGAAAATCCAGATAGTGAAGAAGATAAAGCGGCCTTTGAAACATCACTTCAAAAGTTTTTAGATAGTTCTGCTTTTGCTAAAACAAGTTTTATTGGGGTGCCTCCAAAGGCAAGTCGCGATGTTGTAGACGGCTCATTTACGTATTCCCTCATTGTTTCTTTTGAATCTGCTGAAGCACAACAAGGGTATCAAGACGAAGCCCCGCATAAATTGTTTATCGAAGAATCAAGCAAATTATGGACAAAGGTGATCGTTTATGACTCCAAAGGAGTGAACTAGGCAGTAATCATGAACATCGAAGAGTTTAGAGGGTACTGTATTGCCAAAAGGGGTGTAACCGAATCTTTTCCTTTTGATGAACAGACTTTGGTATTTAAAGTTATGGGGAAAATGTTTGCCCTCTCTGGTTTAGAACGTGTTCCTTCTCAGGTGAATCTTAAATGTGACCCTGAAAGATCAGTTTCTTTAAGAGAAGCACATGATGGTGCAATCATACCTGGCTACCACATGAGTAAATTGCACTGGAATACCTTGATGATTGAAGAGCTTCCTTCAAAATTAATTGTAGAATTGATAGATCATTCGTACGATTTGGTGGTTTCAAAATTTACCAAGAAGCTAAGGGAAGCGTTTGATGTTTTAGATGAATAAATTCCAAAGTCAAGTGCCATTCCATTATTCAAAAACAACTTCAATAGTTTTTATCTAGATAAACTTCGATAGCCAATTCTCATGCAGCAGCCGTAAGGAAATACCTATCTTTAACTTTTTAAAATTGTTGCGCTGCATGCAGGATCTAAGCTCCTTTTATCAAAACAAAATCAAAGAACATTCTGAATCGCTGTCCGAGGTAAAGAAACGCCTTGCAGGTTCAAGTACACTTCGGTTGCTACTTTTTATTGCGACTATATTCTTAGCGTATATTTTCTTTGGAAATACGAAGGCGGTTTTGGCAATCGTTGTCGTTGGGATAGCCATTTTTTTATATTTAGTTTCTAGGCATACTGATCTTCAGTTTAAGCGAGATACTTTTTTGGCTTTGAAAAAAATTAATGAAACTGAAATTCAAGTTTTACAGCGTCAGTTTCATCATCTTCCTGATGGCAAAGAGTTTAAAAATCCCCAGCATCATTTTAGCCAAGATATTGATCTGTTTGGGCGAGGATCATTCTATCAATATATCAATCGAACAGCCCTTCTTCAAGGCAGTGAAACCTTAGCTGACTTGTGCACTGAAAATTCGATTACAGGCATTAAACAAAAGCAAGAGGCCATTAAAGAACTTTCGCAAAAACCCGAATGGAGACAAAATTTTTCTGCTATTGCTTCTTTAACAAAAACGGAAACGACGACGGGCACTATTGAAAAGTGGCTTGAGAACTATAGCCCTTTCGTACCATCTGTAATGAAGTATGTACCGCTAGTTTTTTCTGTAGTATCAGTGCTTTGTTTTTTGTTGTATTTCTTAGGATGGATTCACGGTTTAGCACTGCTTATACTATTGGTTGTGGGTTTTGCAATTTCAGGTGCTTTCACAAAGAAGATTTTGAAACTTGGTACAGCGAGTTCTAAAATGCAAAGTACCTTTGAGCAGTACAATAGGTTGCTTCAAATTATTGAAGAGACTGATTTTCAATCAGAGCTATTACGAGAAAAAAAACAACTGATATTAAAAGAGGGTAAAAAGACCTCTGAAATACTGAAAGAGTTTTCAAAGCTTTTGGGCAACCTAGATCAAAACGGAAACGTCTTTTACTTGGTTTTCGGAAATGGATATTTCTTAAGAGGACTTGCAACGAGCTATCAAATAGAAAAATGGATCGCTTTGCACAAAAATTCAGCGAAGCACTGGTTTGAAGTAATTGCTTTTTTCGATGCCTATATCAGTCTTGGTACGTTTGCTTTTAATCAGCCCAATTATGTTTTTCCAAAATTGGCAGATACAACTGTTGTAATAGAATCAAAAGGTGCGGGGCATCCGCTATTGAATCCTGAGAAGAGTGTTTTGAATGATTTTAAGATTTATTCAGAACAGTTTTTTATAATTACAGGGGCCAACATGGCGGGTAAAAGCACTTTTCTACGAACCGTTTCCTTACAAATAATGATGGCAAATATGGGGCTTCCGGTATGTGCGAAAGAAAGCTCGTATAATCCGATTAAGTTAATTACCAGCATGCGTACTACCGATTCATTGACTGATGACGAATCTTATTTCTTTTCAGAATTAAAACGTTTAAAATTTATCGTTGATGAAATTCAAACAGATCGATATTTCATCGTTTTAGATGAGATTTTAAAAGGTACCAATAGTACTGATAAAGCCAAAGGATCTAGAAAATTTGTGGAGAAATTGGTGGGTTCGAAGGCTACAGGAATCATTGCTACTCATGATTTAAGTTTATGTGAAGTTGCTAGAGAATTACCACAAATAGAAAATCATTATTTTGATGCTGAGATTATAGATAACGAACTGCATTTTGATTATAAATTTAAGCAGGGAATTTGTCAAAATATGAACGCATCGTTTCTTCTAAGAAAGATGGAAATAGTAGATTGAAAAAGTTGTCTATTGTAAGTAGTAGAAAATTATTCAAGATTCATGGGAGCCTTTCATATTGAACTATAAATCTTTCTAGTGAAAATAGCCTTGAACCTTAAACCCCGCTGTAAGGGAATTTAAATGTGAAACTGACGCTTGAACTTTAACTTATGGATTCATTAACACAGATAGTTTTAGGGGCCGCAGTGGGCGAGGCTGTATTGGGCAAGAAGGTTGGTAATAAGGCAATGCTCTATGGAGCAATTGCAGGTACTATACCTGACTTAGATGTTCTTGCTCGATTTTTTGTAGATACGGTTACAGCGACCGAATGGCATCGTGGGTTTAGCCATTCAATTCTTTTTTCGGTATTATTTGCGCCTGTTTTTGGATGGTTGGTGTGGAAACTTAACCCCAAGTCCGCGGCAAGTTGGAAAGATTGGTCTTGGTTGATGTTCTGGGGTCTGTTTACACACCCTGTGCTTGATGCCTTTACCACTTGGGGTACTCAACTCTTTTGGCCATTGAAAACCCGATTGGCTTTTCAAAATATCTTCGTGATTGACCCCTTGTATACGATTCCCTTTTTGGTCTTTTTAGTGTTGACCATGTTTCAAAAAAGGACTTCTAAGAAAAGGGCAAGATATAATCGACTTGGTTTGATTGTGAGTACTTCTTATTTAGTGTTAACCCTTATTTTAAAAGGATTTGCGTACAAACAGTTTAAGGCCAATTTGACTGCTCAGAATATTACTTATAATAAGATGGATATCCGCCCTGCGCCATTCAATACAATACTTTGGACGGCAAACATAGAGGTTGACGATGCGTATTTGATTGGTAATTATTCGTTCTTAGATTCTCAGCCCATTCACTTTACATCATATCCTAAAAATCGAGAGTTGTTAGGTGATCTCGAAACAAATGATAAAGTGGTTCGTCTTATTGATATTGCAGAGGGTTGGTATACGGTTTCCCAGAAAAATGGAAAATTGATTTTCAATGATTTACGGTTTGGTTTATTGAGTTTAAAACAAGACGAAAAGCGGTTTGCATTTACGTATGAGTTGACCGAAACCCCTAAGGGACTAGAAGTATTGGAAACTCCGAAAAGCGCTGCTGATGCTGATGGATTATTGGAAAGTCTTTGGCAGCGAATTTTAGGAAACTAGATACGATTATGATAAAACATATTGCATTTTGGTCTGGATTGATAGGAACCTCCTTATTTGTACTAACAAGTATTGTGGGAGGACTGCAGTTTGAAGGATATAGTTTTATAAGCCAATATATTAGTGAAAGTTATGCCACTGGCGTACCGAACGCTACATATTTACGAAAGCTTTTTATTAGTAGTGGCGCATTATTGACTTTATTCGGATTTTTTGCACCCTATGCGCTACGAACTTCGAAATCAATTAAAATTAGTTTTTTCTTATTTGCTGTTTTTTATGGAATAGGCACAGTAGTCACTAGTATTTTTCCTTGCGATTTTGGTTGCCCATCTGAAGGTGAAGTCAGCTTATCTCAAATGATTCATAATAGCTCTGGCTTCCTAACCTATGTAATTGTTCCGTTTTGTCTTATTGTAATAGGAGTGGCCTCCAAAAAATTAGAGTATCCCAAATTATCAAAAATATCATTGTTTTGCGGCATTCTTGCACTTAGTTTCGTAGTGATTTTATTCGGGAACCCAAAGGGTCAATTTATCGGATTATTTCAACGAATTATTGAGGCATGTATCCTATTTTGGGTGGTGTACTTTTCTTTTTTCATCCGTAGAAAATATAATTCTGCTTCTAAAAAGTGGTAATGTGAGAGCTTCTATTAGATGTTACTCATGTTTACAAATCAGACAATGACCTACCATTTCGTTTAGTTCACAACAAAAACTACATATAAAGTAGTATAATTCTTACATTTAACCAACCTTTTGAACTAGCATATTGGTGTGAAGTTCATTTAACCAAGATAATGTTCTGTAATTATGGAAGGTAAGAAAGAGTACGTATATAATCCAAGAGGCTTTATGGAAGAGCTTCCCAACTTGTCATACGTGGTTAGTCTTGTAGGGGATGATTTTGATTTTAAAGAAAAGTTCTTAGCTATAATCAAACACGAATTCCCTTTTGAATTGGGTTTATATACTTTTCATATCAAAAGAGATGAACCTCGGCACGCTGCTGAATATGTACACAAGTTAAAATACAGAATTAGCGCTTTGGGAATGGACCAAGCTTTTGAGTTTGCTGATAAGTTTGAAGAACGGCTTCAAACTGGCGACATGTCGTTAGCTACAGAATTTAATCGCATTTTAAAAAAAATT
>CALHCJ010000005.1 GCA_937936275.1 uncultured Flavobacteriaceae bacterium | reverse complement strand
ACCTTCGGCATCGGTAACGCTAAGTTGAACGGTGTAATTTCCTATGCTCGTAAAGGTGTGCGTAGGATTGATTTCTGAAGAAGTACTGCCATCACCAAAATCCCATAGATAACTCGTGACACTAACGTCATCTGAAGAACCGTCTCCCGTGAAATTAACCAATAATGGTGCCGTACCAGAAGTCGGGTTCGCAGTAACAACGGCATCTGGTGCTTGATTTGAAGACGTCGCATTGATCGTTATCGTACTGGTATTCGTCAAACCTTCTGTATCGGTAACCCTTAGTTGCACAGTATAATTTCCTAGCGTAGAAAAGGTATGAACGGGATTGATTTCTGAAGACGTACTACCATCTTCAAAATCCCAAAAATAGCTGGTAATTCCCATATCATCTGTAGAACCATCTCCACTAAAGTTAACAACTAATGGAGCGGTACCAGAGGTTGGTGTTGCTTCTATAATAGCAACCGGAGCTTGATTTGGCGTGTTCACCTCAATATTAATGGTACTTGTATTGGTCAAACCTTCAGCATCAGTCACCGTGAGTTGTACGGTATAGGTTTCACCCGTAGTAAAGGTATGAACGGGATTCATCTGTGTCGAAGTGCTTCCGTCTGCAAAATCCCATGCATAGGAAACAATACCTACATCATCTGTAGAACTATCCCCCGTAAAATTAACGCCCAAAGGTGCCGTACCTGAAGTGGGAGTTGCCGTAATGCTAGCCACTGGCGCTTGATTTGGTGCGCTCACATCGATATTCATCGAACTTGAATTGGTCAAACCTTCTGCATCGGTCACGGTTAGTTGAACCGTGTAGTTGCCTATGCTCGTAAAGGTGTGCGTAGGATTGATTTCGGTAGCCGTACTTCCATCAGCAAAATCCCATAGGTAATTCGTAATCCCAGAATCATCTGTTGAAGCTTCACCTGTAAAATTCACGAGTAAAGGTACAGTACCCGATGTGGTTGTTGCTCCTAAAATTGCCACTGGCGCCTCATTCGGTGGGGCTACATTAATCGTGAGTGTACTCGTGTTATTTAAACCCTCGGCATCAGTTACCGTCAATTGCACTTCATAATCGCCTTGGTTGGTAAAAGTATGCGAAGGATTTACTTCTGAAGACGTACTTCCATCCGAAAAATTCCATGCATAACTGCTAATACCTGCATCATCTGTAGAGCCATCACCTGTAAAATTAACAAGTAAAGGTGCTTTTCCCGAAGTTGGTGTGGCTGTACTTACCGCTACTGGTGACTGGTTTGAAGAACCACCCATCTGATTAATCCATTCGCTAATTAAAGCTACGGCGTCATCGTCCACGACCCCTTTTGCTAACGGAGGCATCATGATACTCGGATCTATACTATTGGCACGATGATATAAAATAGACTTCGCTGCATCGCCTGGCACTACAATTCCTTCACCATCTATACCCAATGAAGTAATAACTCCGGCAGATAATAGTCCGGTTTCCGCTAAGGTATTAAACAAGCGCAAGTCAAATTCTGCGCGATTACCCGTGCCCGGTTGATGACAATAAGCACAGTTTAAATCTAGGTAGGACCTCGCTTTTTCATCTGTCGTTGCGTTCGTATCGTAAATGGATTTCGAGGTCAAAAAATTAGGTGTATCTGTATCGGTAATGGTCTGGTCTAAAATTCCGAGATGACTTAGGGTCACCAATTGATTGGCCGTAATATTGGTTTCATCATAAGTATACTCCGTGTTCAAATATCTTGTTTTTAGACCTAGCCCGTCTTTCGTAGCATTACTATGACAGCTAATACATTCTGTGTTGGAAGGATACCGCCAGGTTTGATATCGTGTACCACCGGTAGTGGTGGTAATCGCGATCGATTCATCAACACCTACATCTTGCAGCGTTGCGTCGGTTTGGGCTTCGTTCCAATTATAAGTTAGAAAATAAAAACTACCATCAGATCCTTTGATGGAAAAGCGAGTTTCTACCTTTCTAGTGATCGTAGGGTCATTATCATCAATCGGAAGGTCAAAATGTTTGACCAAAACGGTTCCGTCAGGAAAATCCCATACGCCATTCTCTGAAAAATTAATAATCTCATCAGTGGTATCATGGGTACCGTCGTTTGGTACTGCCATCCATCTTTTTTTCAAAGCACCATCAGACCAGAAGGATTCAACCAATTCGTAAGGAATTAATCCGTCTGAAGGACTTAAAGTAGTTAAATCTTCAAAAGCTCCGGTTTCTGAGAGGTTTTGTGGAATACCTGTATAGCTAATCTCGGGCGTGCTTAATTGGAATAGATTGATATTCTCTCCTTGTTTTAGAAAATAAATTTCTCCATCAGCATCTTGCCCAAAAGAAATAACATTTCGCTGTCTAAAATTTCCAAGCAATTGATAAGCTCCTGTTTCTGTATCTACTGCCCAAACTTCATCTCCGTAGCCATAATCGCCGCAAATATACTTGCCATACAAGCCAGGTATTTCAGATCCGCGATAGACATAACCACCGATGATCGAGTTCGCTTCTGATTCTTCAAAAACGACCAATGCTTCTTCATGAGGCATATTGTTATAGAGTTCCGTAACACATGTTGGTCCTGCAATATTTCCCTCGTACAAAGGCCACCCGTAGTTTTTTCCTTTTGAAAGTACATTAATTTCTTCGTGGGTATTTAGACCTACATCACCCAAATAAAAGGTGCCCGTCACCATATCTTTCGTCATCCGGTGCGGGTTTCGTAATCCTAGTCCGTAATACTCTTCAAAATTTGAACCATCAGGACTCAAAAAGGGATTATCGTTCGGAATCCAATATTCTGAGCCTGTAAGCTCTTCAGGAAAACCATGATCTTCTGGCATGGTACGAATGGGTGCGTGACTTTTTGCAGGATCTTTATCGACATCCATTCGTAAAATACCTCCATCAAGGTTGTTCGTAATGTCTTGGGATTTTTTCCATGCGGTTTGATCACCCATGGTAAGGTATAGAAAACCGTCATTTCCAAAATCTAAACCTCCGCCCCTATGGGTTGTACCATACATACGGATTTTAATCATATTGGTACGAGAACCCGGAACAAAAGCTAAGGTTTGCGGATCAATTTCAAAACGTTCAAGAATCAAAAAATTACCCCAATATTCTTCAGAATCACAAGTTTGGACCGTATACGAGGTTGGAAAATTATTTCCCGCAGCATCTTTAGTTGCATAGTAGACATAAAAATAATTACTGCCTGCCGTACCAAAATTAGGGTGCATGGTCAAACCTAAAAAACCGCCATCAGAAACAATTCCTACTTCATCTGACAAATCGATAATAGAATTCTTGGCTGTTGCATTCTGATCGTTATCAAACCAAAAGATTTTGCCGTCTAGCTGTGCTAGTACAATTTTATTTTGGTTGGGTACTTCCTTATAAACAATGGGATGATCGAACCTCAAATTCGGATAGGCCACTTTATAGGGCTTCTGAGAAACTTGTGCTTCAGGAAAGACTCCGTTCAAATATTTACCAATGGGTTGGGGAGTGTTTAACCCAGGCCCATTAAAAAACGGTATTGCACTCAGGAATACACAAGATATGAGCAGTATAAAAACAAGTTTGAGTCCAGTTGTTTTTTCTTTCTTCCTAAAGTTCATCGATACGATTTAAACGATGTCTTTTTTTTGGAAAAACCAATAGTAGACACCGTATTGACAAAGTAATGGAATAGCCCAGCTTAGACCCTATTTAAACGATGTATCAAAACATAAATTCGTTGAGCGAAATCGGTATCGATGTAGTGTATGTTATTTAGGATTAACGGCCTGTTAGCAGGCAATATCAAGAGCTTAAGCTAGCACTGATATGTGATTTCTTTCTGGCTATTTTTCGAATAATCAGCTATGAATACCACCGCTTTTATCTCTCAAAGACATTGGTTCTTTACCCCGTATAACCGATAAAATTTCAGCAAGAATAGCAATTGCTATTTCTTGTGGAGTTTCACCACCAATGTTAAGGCCTGCCGGACCATAGACATGGTCAAAAAACGCGTCATCAATGTCTGAACAGTATTCTAAAAATTCACTGAGCAATTTCTCTCTGCGTTTATTTGGTCCTAGCAATCCGAGATAAGCCGGTCGGCTCTTTTGTAAGGAAATTAAAAACTGAAGATCCTTCACATAACTATGTGTCATTAAAATGACGGCTGTTTGCTGATCAATTTGTGAAATGTCCATGTCATCAGCTACAATACCTTTAAGCGCTAAGGAACCCGGAAAGTCTTTTTGCTTCTTTTCTTCTGTCGGGTGCGCAATAACAATAACCTCCCATCCCATATGACTGGCAAACCAACTCAATTCAACAGCATCATGCTCTGAACCTATTATGATTAAACGATAACAAGGCTTTAAACGCTGCTCAAATTTTAATGCTTTACGATTCAATTTGGCTACATGATGTACCTGAAATATTTTGTCTTGCAATTGAATTTCACTCCCAAAACCAACATCATGTTGAACCTCTTTAATATAATATGAAGAAATAGAAATTGACGTGCGGGCGGCTATCGTTTGATTAAAAGCATTAATCATCTCAGCACTTGGAGAAAAAGGTTCAATCAGCACATAAAGAATACCTTCGCAACCCAATCGATACCTACCGTCATAGGTCATTACTTTAGCCACATCATCTTTAAATACAGATACAGATTGTCTTAAAACTTCTTTTTCAACACAACCACCGCTAACCGCACCCACCATTTGTTCATTTTCTAAAATCAACATGCGTACGCCAGGTCTACGATATGAAGATCCGTCTAGAGCAACTACGGTAGTCAACACAGTTTTTAATCCTTTTTCATGTGCTTCTAGATACGTACTAATAATCTTTTTTAATTCGTGAGTCATTTATTTTTTAGGCGATCTTCGAGATTTAAAATGCTCCGACGCTTTCGTCGAAATCAACATTATTCTTTTTAAACTTGTTGGGCTTGCCCTGAGCTTATTTAGTGGAATTACTACCCTAAGATTGGTTATCTTAGTGGCGGTTTACAAGATAGTAAATTCATAGATTCTTATGATAGATTCCTTTAACAGAACGATAGATTATGTACGTATTGCAGTAACTGATCGTTGCAACCTTCGTTGCTTCTATTGCATGCCTGCGGAAGGCATTCCGTATGAGCCTCAGGCACACCTCTTAAGCTATGAAGAGATTACTAGACTTCTACGCGTTTTAGGAAATATTGGTTTTCAAAAAGTACGTTTTACAGGGGGTGAACCTTTTCTACGAAAAGATTTTATGAAGCTGTTAGAAAGTGTTTCGGCAATTAAAGACTATAATTCTATTCACATTACTTCTAATGGTACCCTATTACAAAAACATATCGCAGCGTTGAAGCAGTTAGGTATCACCAAAATAAACCTAAGTATAGACTCCTTAGATAGGAAACGGTTTCATAAAATTACTAGACGCGACGATTTTGATAAAGTGATGGAGACCTTTCATATGCTCATGGAAAATGGTTTTAAGGTTAAACTAAATGCCGTGATTATGAAAGGCATTAATACTCAAGATATTATACCACTAGCGGAATTGGCAAAAGACCACGCTGTTGACGTTCGTTTTATTGAGGAAATGCCCTTTAATGGAGGATATAAAGAAAATTTAGAAATGTATTCTGCGAGAGATATTCATTCAGATTTAAGGGCACATTATCCTGATTTGGAAAGGCTATCGAGCAAACATGGCGACACAGCAAGTTTACTTTCTATTCCCGGATACAAAGGAAACATAGGAGTCATTGCTGCCTTTTCCCGAACCTTTTGTAACACCTGCAATCGCTTACGTATTTCAGCCAAGGGAGAAATAAAAAGCTGTTTGTATGACGATGGTGTTTTTAATATAAGAGACTATATGCGTTCTGGAGTTACTGATGAGGAATTAGCAGATAAATTCCGTGAAATTATTCGATTGAAACCGAAAGACGGATTCGAAGCTGAAAAAATGCGTAAAGCGCCTACAGCGGCAATGCAAAGTATGAGCAGCATTGGTGGGTAACTTGAACATCAAGTGAACTGTCACCTTGAGCGGAGTCGAAATGCTTTTAGTGTCAGAATATTTCTCGACTCCGCCGAAATGACAGTAGTAATCACTTTTAGCCAAGAATGGAAAACACTTTTATCTCCTACGAAAAAGCTCTTTCAATAATAGAAAATCACAAAAGCGACTTTTCTACAGAATTTAGAGATTTAGAGCATTGTATTGGTGCCTACCTCGCTGAAGATTTAATTGCTGATCGAGACTTTCCTCCTTATGATAGAGTGACTATGGACGGTATCGCTATCGCCTATACATCTTTTGAAAAAGGACAACGAACATACAACATAGAATCTACTGCCGCTGCAGGAAACCCACAACTCACTATAAATAATACTCAGCATTGCATAGAAGTGATGACTGGGGCCATTATGCCTCTTGGTGTTGATACAGTTATTCGATATGAAGATATAGAGCTGCATGAAGGATCTGCTACCATTAATCTTGACACCTTGAATTACAAACAGAACGTTCATTTCAAAGGAATAGATATTGCTCAAGATACGGTAGTAGTGCCCAAAGGAAAAAAATTATCAAGTGCCGAAATCAGTATTGCTGCTTCCGTTGGAAAAGCGTCATTGCAAGTTCAAAAAATGCCAAGAGTTGTTATTTTTTCTACTGGAGATGAACTAGTTCCTGTTCATCAAACCCCCAAATTACACCAAATAAGAAGGTCTAATGTGTACGGTATTCAGTCTACATTAAAAGAATGGGGGCTCTCTGCAGACTTACAACATTTAGCCGATGATAAAACCCAGATGTTATCGGCAATTTCTGATGCCTTAGAACAGTACGATGTTTTTATTTTTACAGGAGGAGTGTCCAAAGGAAAATTTGACTACTTGCCTGAAGTATTGAATCAACTTCAAATTACCAAACACTTTCATAAAGTACAACAACGCCCTGGCAAACCCTTTTGGTTTGGAAGCAATGCTAATAATAAGGTCATTTTCGCCTTGCCTGGAAATCCAGTTTCCTCTTATGTATGCACCTATGTTTACTTTAAGTACTGGCTGAAAAAATCTCTAAATATTCCGCAAGAAAAATTATATGTGGAGTTAGACACCAACATTCAATTTAAACCCAATTTGATATACTTTCTTGAAGCCAAATTAGAAAGCTTACCCAACGGAAAATTAGTCGCTAAACCCTTAAAAGGAAATGGTTCAGGCGACTTTGCTAACCTAGTTAAAACGGATGGTTTTCTGATTTTACCACAAGGTCAAGATGAGTTTAAAAAGGGTGGAGTTTTTGAGTTTATTAAATATCGTAGTATTTTTTAAAAAGTGAATGCTAAGCCATTCACCAGTAACACCCGAATGCCAACCATCAAAACCAAAACAGCGGTAATAACTTTAATACTGTTACCTGTCAACGTATTTAAGCTCAATCGGACCCCTATTTGTCCCCCAATAAAAACAGCAAAAACCAACCCAAAGGCCTCAAGCCATGGGAGTTCAAAAGTTCCTGTGGTCATAAGGCCGACAATACTCGAAATCGAATTTACCAAAATAAAAAAACTGGCAAGTGCAGCTATTTTAATTGATTTGTCCCATTTCATATGAAGCAGTACTGGAGCAAGAAAAATACCCCCGCCTATACCCACTAAACCGGAGAGGAGACCAATGCCACCACCTAAAACATAGCTTACCCAAGGTGGATAACTAGAACTTATCTCCTCTAAGTTTTTAACGCGCATGGTCTGAAAGAGTAATGCCAATGCAGCGATTATTAAAGAAACCCCAAGAATAATAAAAAAAGTATTTTCTTCTAACCTGAAACGCGCACCCAAAAATGCCATTGGAATACTTGTCATTACAAAAGGAAGAAATTGTTTAATGTCTAAATAGCCTTTTTTCCAGTACAAGTAGCTACTGCCGAAGACCACAACCAAATTACAAATTAGAGCCATGCTTCGAATTGCGAAAAAACTCACGAATACCAAGGCCAATAGCGCTAGATAGCTAGACCCTCCACCAAAACCAACAGAAGAATACAAAGTAGCTATAACGAAGAAGCCACCCATCAATAGCAAGAGTGCAGAAAGATTTAGGAGCATGTTGCTAAATACTGATTTAAACCACCTAAAACACTGAATAATTGGCTTTTAGGATGTGTGTGTTGTAGTTGGCGTAAGGCAGTCTCACTCCGTTTTCCCGACTGACAAACAATATATACTGGGATGGAAAAATTAATCTTGTCAGATTTAGTATTCAACTGGTTCAAGGGGATATGAATGGCATCTTGAAGATGAAAGTTATCATATTCCTCTTTCGTGCGTACATCAACAATTTGAACATTATCAATCATCAATCTTTTTAGTTTATCCACGGTAATTGTTGGAATAATATTACATGGGTCATTCCATTCATAAAATTCTTTTAATCTTTTAATTTCCAAATTCTCAGGCTGTAGCTTGAATTTTATTTTTTGATAAGATTGGGCGAGTCCGTCAAAAATTAAAAGTTTTCCTGATAAGACCTCCCCTACTCCAGTAATTACCTTGATCGCTTCCAATGCCTGTAGATTTCCGATGATTCCTGGAATGATACCAAGAACACCATGCTCATTACAATTAGGAACCTCATTCTCCTTTGGCATATTCGGAAATAAACAGCGATAGGTTGGCCCACCATTATAATTAAAAATGCTAACCTGACCTTCATATCCATGTAAAGCACCATATATAAAAGGTTTTTTAAGAATCACACAAGCATCATTAACTAAATATCGTGTCGGAAAATTATCAGAAGTATCTACAACCAAATCATAATTCGCAATAATTTCAAGAGCGTTTTTAGTATTCAAAAAAGTATTATAAGTCTTGATTTCAGTTTCTGAATTTTGTTCTTTTAATCTTTTGAACGCCGAGAACACCTTAAATTGCCCGATATCGTTTTGGCCATAAAGTACCTGACGATGCAAATTGGTTATGGAGACCACATCATGATCAATAATACCTATTGTACCAATTCCCATGGCATTAAGATAGGTGAGTACAGGAACACCAAGACCACCAGCACCCACCACCAAAACCCTAGCTTTACCGAGCTTTTTTTGACCTTCTGGCCCGAAGCCTTTCAAAGTTGTTTGCCGTATGTAGCGGTTTTCGTCCATCGGTCTAATATAGTAAAAAGCAAAATGCTTTTATGGTTAGAACTATAGATCGTTTTATTCATAAGAATTTATTTCAACCTAATTGCGGATATTTATACCTTGGCCTAATGAGTTATCTATTAAGGAATAAAAACTTAGAAATTGAAATTGACTTTCCTCTTGAAAATTATAATTTTTCTCGATTCGATTGGACGGGTAAAATAGTTTCAGCAAAATATAGAAACATTACGTTTGCCAGTGCAGAAGACCCTAATGACCCCAACCAAAATCACTTAGGAAAAGGATTCTATAATGAATTCGGAATCGAATCACCATTAGGTTTTGATGAAACTAAAATAGGTGATTGGTTTCATAAAATGGGTGTAGGATTATTACAAAAAGAAAATGCCCACTACTCATTTCATACACCATACAAAGTTAAACCAGCTGAATTTCATACAAGTATACAGGCAAATCAGGTCGAACTCACATGTATTTCAGCTCTTGTGAATGGGTTCGCTTACGAGTTGCGAAAAAAAATTGAACTTCTAGAGACTGGTTTCACGATCAAATACGCTTTAAAGAATACTGGTAGAAAAATGATTTGTACCGATGAATATGTTCATAATTTCACGGCTATCAATACTGATTTTATTGGAAAAAATTATAACCTGAACTTTCCCTTTGACTTAAAACCTAAACGATTTGAGGAAACGATTAATTCTGAATCAGCCGTATCAATTGGCGAAAAAGAAATTACTTTTAACGGTACTCCTAATGAGCCATTCTTTTTTAGTAATTTATCGGGAGGCAAAAAAGTGCCTGCAACCTGGGAGCTTATAAACGAAACCACAAAACTTGGAATTCGAGAAAAGGCGAGCTTTGAAACCAATAAGATAAATCTATGGGGCTGCAAACATGTAATTAGTCCCGAACTATTTTTCGATATTCGTGTTGCGCCAGGTGATTCAACAAAATGGACTCGCTCTTACGAATTTTTCAATATTTAAACGCTACGTTTCAACTAACTTACGGATAGTTTATCAAGTGCTTCTCGGTATTCTTGTTCAGAATTCGCATTCAACAAAACATTTTCATTCTTCGGAAAGACTAATTTTGTATCGTGATTGATTAAATACTTTCGCGGGCAGGTACCATTACCATTATTCAAATAGCTTAGAGAATCTTGGAGTGCGTGTGGCTCCCAAATTGCACATAAAGGTTCTGGTAGAGGATTTTCTTTTGATGCAAATGCTGTGGCTTGCTTTGTAATATCTCTTTGGGAAATCAATTCTTTTAAAGCCGCTAAATCCATCAAAGGAAGGTCACAAGCTAAAACCAACCAAGCCACATCAGGATACTTTTTATGAGCGGATAAAAGCCCATTGTAGGGTCCTTTAAACTCGTTCAAATCTGCAAGTGTTTGAAATCCAAAGGGTACCTTCAACTCTTGTTCTTCCCGAAGACTGATATAGGTCTCATCACATACCTCACTCAGTAAATTATACAAATATTCACGTTGCGGAACTCCGTGATATTTTATTAAACCTTTATCCGTACCCATACGGGTACTCTTTCCTCCAGACAAAACGAGTCCGTATAATTTAGCGGTTGAAGTCATTCTTACCTCCTGTTTTTTGTTCCAATTGTATTTCAGAAATTTTAATATCGTGTGACAACGCCTTGCACATGTCATAAATGGTCAATGCGCTCACAGAAACACCAGTTAAGGCTTCCATTTCAACTCCCGTTTGCTCATTGCACTTTACTTTGCAAATAACCTGCAGTGCATTATCAATTGGAGTAATATCGATCTGAATCTTTGAAAGATTAATTTGGTGACACAGTGGAATTAATTCCGAGGTTTTCTTTACTGCCTGAATTCCAGCAATGACCGCTGTTTGAATAATGCTGCCTTTATGACCTAAAAAATCTTGGGCTGCTAAGATTTCAAAAACATCCGAAGGAAAAATTACTTTTCCTGAAGCAATTGCGGTTCGGGCGCTTGATTGCTTTTCAGAAACATCTACCATTGAGGCATTTCCTGACTCGTCTGTGTGGGAAAGTTTTTTTTTCATTTATATTTTTTAAGCTCCTTCCTTTTTCTAAAGGGATCATGTCTAACCAAATTCCTCAAACTCTAATCGTGCGTGAGCAAGTTTGCGGATCAAACCCTTCGTCCAACAAAGTTGGACACCTCCATTTTTCTAAAAAGAGGAGCTTTCACCTCTTACTTTTTCAACTTCGTACTTCGTACTTCGTACCTCAAACCTACGGATGAGCCGAGACCCAAACCGTCTTATCTTCAAACATCTCCTTTTTCCAAATGGGAACCGTTTCTTTCAAAGTATCAATCAAATAACGGCAAGCTTCGAAACACGCGTCACGATGTGCCGATGAGGCACCAACAATAACTACAGGTTCTTCTACTTTTTTGAGACCGACAGCGTGACGAATGATAACTTTATTAAGTTTCCATTTTTCAACGGCATCTGAAGCAATTTTATCCATTTCTTTCAAGGCCATTTTTTCGTAGGCCTCAAACTCTAAAGACACTACTTCTAAACCCTGAGTGAATTCGCGAACGGTGCCAACAAAAACACAAATACCTCCACTTTGTGCATCGGATAGTTCCGTAAACACTTGGGAGGTATCTATTCTATTTACTATTTCAATTATCTTTTCATTCATCAACCACCACTTACTGGGGGAATAATGGCAATTTCATCATTCCGGCCTAAAGATACATCATCAGCTGCATACTCGCTATTCACAGCTACCGCTAAGGAAGATAATTTTGCAAACTCAGGATAGGTTTCCGAAATCATAGTTTTCAATTCCAAAACGGAGTTTGGAACGCTTTCAGATTCCGAGAATTGTAGTTGAGGTTTCCCAACAATATCCTTTGCTATTCCAAAAAGTAATACATCCATAAGTGCTTATCCTAGAATTGGTTTTGCCGTCATGTTGCTAACAAAAGGCTGTTTATACATACGATTACCAGTTGCTTTCTTCATCGCAATAGCGACTGCTGCTCCTGCTGGAGGTAGCGTTGGTTCTCCTAATCCTGTAGGACTTAAAGTATTCTTTACAAAGTGCGTTTCAACAATAGGCGTTTCATTCATTCGAATCAGACGATACTTATCGTAGTTACTGCTTGTAGGCATTCCGTTTTCAAAAGCAAAATCGCCATACATTGAATGACCTACACCGTCAATAGCACCACCTTCGATTTGGTTTTTTGCACCCAAAGGATTCACCACAATTCCACAATCAACAGCGACGGTAATCTTTTTGACTACCGGTTTATTTCCTTCCATAACAACATCGGCAACCTCAGCGACATGCGTATTATGACAGTAATAGGCACAAACACCTTGGAATACGCCGTCTTTCGGCGTTCTGTACCCCGACTTTTCAACAGCTAACTTCAGAACATCTTGCAAACGTTCCGCAGAATACTGAATTCTGTCATCGGTGGTTCCCTTTACTTTTTCAAGCATGTCTAAACGCATCTGCACAGGGTCTTTTTCTAAAACCTCAGCAAGTTCATCTAAAAAGCTTTGCTCGGCATAAGAAAGAAAATTAGTGTAAGGGGCTCTCCACGCGCCAGTCGTAATATTGCTGTTATACTTAGCAACATCTACCTGATAATTCTCAATCGCACCCGCTGGAAAGAAATTTGGAATTAAGCCGTACATATTGCTATTTACAGCAGCTTCCTTTAAATGATACCCAGTGATCTCACCATTTTTGATAGACGCAGCGATTCGATATTTAATGGCAGGGCGATATACACCAGTGGTCATATCGTCTTCGCGTGTAGAAACCATTTTGACAGGTTTTCTGATCTTATCAGAGATTTCAGCAGCTTCGTACACGAAATCTCCATAAAGTCTTCTTCCGAAACCACCACCCATACGGGTCATTTCTAATCGAATATCTTTCTCATCTCTTCCCAACAAATTAGCCACAGTACTCGCAGCAGAGGCGGGAGTTTGAACAGGACCAACCAGGTGAATTTTTGAATCTGTAACGTTAGCGTAAAAATTCATGGGTTCCATGCAGTTGTGGGGTAGAAATGGAGATTCATACGTACGCTCCACAACTTTATCTGCCTGTTTAAAAGCTTTTTTTACGTCACCGTCTTTACGTAAATTCTGAAATTTATTACCATCCAGTAAATCAACTAAGATCTTATCATGTGCTTTTGAATTCTCTAAAGGAGTGGCATCACTCCATTGCGCATTCAAAGCCTTCTTTCCTTTGATTGCCGACCAAGTATTTTCAGCAATAACAACAACCTTTTCACTAGGTGCTAATCGTACGGACCAATCTACCTGTTCTTTGCCTAGCATGGCAATGGCCTTCTCACCTATTTTGACAACATCGATTACTCCAGGAATTGCTTTGGCAGCAGAATCATCATAGGATTCTAAAACCTGTCCGAAAGCAGGTGGTCGCAATACGGTTGCATAAACCATACCCTCAGCTTTATAGTCTAAACCAAATAGAGGTTTACCTGTAATAATTTTATCAATATCTACATTACCAACATCAGTGCCGATTACCGTATACTCCTTTGGGTCTTTTAGTGCAATAGTTTCCACCGGTGGTTGTTCACCTTCGGCTAGTGACTCTATAAGCGCTTTTCTTTTAGCGGTTCTTTCAGCTTCGAGAGCTGCAGCTTCATTAACAATATCGCCATAACCAAGTGTTTCACCTTTACTATTCGTAATGACACCCTGTTTTGCGGAACATTCTGAAGCATCTACACCCCATTTGGCCGCAGCAGCATTAACCAACATTTGTCTTGCAAAAGCTCCCGTTTCGCGCAGTGCATCCCATCCAAAGCGAATGGATTGACTTCCGCCAGCTACTTGGCGTACATAATTTTGTGTATCTAAGACTCCTTGTACTACATTTACATTTTCCCATGGCACATCAAGCTCTTCTGCAATAATCATGGGCATAGAGGTTTTAACACCTTGACCAATTTCAGGATTTGGTGAAAACAAGGTCACCATACCCTCTTTAGATATTTTGATGAAAGCATTGAAGTCATTATAATTGAGCTTAGAAATATCGACGGGCATTTTTACTGCGTCTTTACAGGCCGTGAAAAAATTGAAACCGATGAGCATTCCCCCACTTGCGAGTGAAGAAGTTCTTAAGAAAGACCTTCTGCTAAATTTCGTTTGTACTTTACTTGACATAATTTTCGATTTTTAGGTTAGGCCATTTTCTTTTCAGCAGCCATGGCAACCGCATTTTCAATTCTGTTATAAGAAGCACACCTACAGATGTTTCCATGCATCGCGTTTCGAATTTCATTCTTTGAGGGATTCGGGTTTTTTTCTAAAAATGCTGAAGCCGTCATAATTTGTCCTGCTTGACAATAGCCACATTGCGGCACATCAATTGCTTTCCAAGCCTCTTGAACTGGATGAGAACCATCTTCAGATAAGCCTTCAATCGTCGTAATTTCTTTTCCGTCTAATTGTGAAATTTGAAGTTGGCAACTGCGCGTTGCATTGCCATCAACATGAACGGTACAAGCACCACATTGTCCTATTCCGCAACCGAAT
>CALHCJ010000004.1 GCA_937936275.1 uncultured Flavobacteriaceae bacterium | reverse complement strand
CATCTCTATTGGCAAGCACCAAATCTAAATGGGTGTCACCATCCATATCAGCGACTTCCACATCTATGGTTGAGTCGTTAGCACTTCCAAAATTTAATGTTTGTATGAAATTACCTTGACCATCATTTAGGCAAATCTCGTTGGGGTGCCCCCTATTTGTTATTAAAATATCGGTAGCACCATCTTGATTAAGATCAGCCAAAGATAAATTTCGGGTGGGTGCGTAGGTTTCGCCAAAAGAACCATTTGGTGTAAAATTGCCTTGACCATCGTTTAAAAAAATAGCGTTAGGCGCCATGTCATTTCCTACTACGATGTCAAGATCGCCATCATTATCTAAATCAGCAAGCTCAGTTGCATAGGTAGTTTCTCGTTTGACACCTAAATCTTTCTCTACGGTAAATATACCTCTACCATCATTAAAAAAAATTCGGTTTTGGCCGGGCCAATGTCGTCCATTTGCAACTAGAATATCTATATCACCATCATCATCAATATCACCGCTTGAAATTGATGCAGTACGTTCTTGATAAGTACCAAGAATTAAGCGGCCACTTGCTCTTACCTGAATTTCTTGTGCAAGACTCATGTTAGTTGATATGCTTAGTAGCATGCTTAGAATGATTACTTTCATGTTCAATAGATTGTATTAAAGAGTATGAACGACTTATTAGTTATAGATCACACCCTTAAATATAGTGGAAATATGATACTTTAATGCCTCCGAATGTTACGGATGGTTTGGTTATGGGGTCCAAATGAGCTTTGGAATTAATTTGAAATGAAGTCACTTCCTTAGTTTAGGCGATCTATTATTTTAGGCCGTAATCGGCTTAAAATACCATAAGCTGATACTAAACCTATGATTGAAAAAAGAACATCATAAGGGTCATATGTATTATTACCTCCTAAATTATGAATTTTGAATTCTTGAAGAATTACATAAACTCCTGCAAATAAAATTGCAATAAGATAGAGATACTCTTCTTGAAGTTTTGAAGTGTTAAAGAATCGATCTTTTAACAAAAGAAAAGCAAAAGTTAGAAATATGGTTCCTGCAACAGCCTCGCAAAAATTCGGGAAGGATAGCACAAAAATTTTTAAGACGCCCTCATATCTACTTTCTAAAACAATTGGTCTAAAAAAAAACTTTACCATAAGAAAGGCAGCGATGACCCCCATTTGAATTCTCAAAAGTGTTTTTTGAGCTGTTATCATTTTATTAATTCATCTGCTTTTGAAATTGAAAGAATTGCTATTTAAATTAGTTATTGAGCTATTGAAGATAATAAGTCTATATCAAGTAATACACTAAAAACCTTATAAAAATTGTAAAAATCATCAATGAAATATGAAAAGCGAGAAGTAAACGTTATTTTGAGTTTAGAGGCATTTAAAAGGAAATTTCAATCGTACTCAAAATAAAAAAGCCTCGTTCTACAACGAAGCTTTAACCGTATATCAATACAGCCAATTATTCTTGAGACTTATCTTGTTGCCCTTTCTTTTTCGTTCCTATTCCTTTGCGGCGCTGTCTTTTTCGTTGTTGCATTTTTCCCCATTTGGCTAATTGTTCGTCTGACAAGATATTCTTGAGCTTTTCTTTTTGTGCAATTTGATAATCTAGGCGTTCGTTGGCTCTTTCATAACGTTGCTCTGTAGTCATCGCTTTGGTTGCACCGCTTTCTTTCTGTGCTTTGCGTTCTTCCATTTTGGTCTTACGCATTTTGGCGTTTTCTGTAAGAAGTGCCTGCATTTGTTCTTGCTGCTTGGCCGTGAGGTCTAATGCTAAGGTTGCCTTTTTAGCGTTTAGGGTTCCTATTTGTTCCGCTGTTAGATCTTTCATGCTTGTTCGATCATGTCCTTCCCTCCGTTGTGCTATGACACTTACTGTTACCATGAGCATACATACTACTAGTTTTTTTTTCATTTTGTAATTATTTATTGATTTGCTTCTTTGACTGACAAAGCGGATTAGGGTTTAATCTAGACTTTTGAATTATGAGTTTTTTAACGCCACCTAAAATGGTTGCATACAAAAAGAGCGCTGATTTATAAGCGCTCTTTCTTGGTAAGTAGGTACTTTGGTTATTTGGGTTTAAGTAGGTGTATTCGTGGTGAACGTAGCCTTGGTTTTTGGGAAACCGAAGCGACCTTCGAATATTTTTGATTTAAGACTTCGTTGAAACTTGTTCTATATTGTTGTTAGCCAATTCACTTTTTTCTGCTTGTTTCACCTCGCCCAGTTGAGCATAACTGATTAATGCAAGTAATAATGTTCCGAAATATAAAGTACTTTTTAGTTTGTTTGACATATCGATTTGGGTTTTGATTCTGAAGCTAATTTACAGTGCAATGGAAGGCGAAAAACCCGATTGTTGTCAAATGCGTATTTTTTGATGTGAAAATTAGCAGGCTTGTGGAATAGCGTTTTTGTTTATCGAACATATATTCCGTTCATCGGAAGCTAGCTATTTTAGGTCTACCAAGACTAGTTCGAAAAAAAGTTTTTTAGAGCGGTTTTAGGTATAAAAAAAGGCGCGATTAATATCGCGCCTTTGTATCTATTGATAAGGTTTTGTTTAATTGCGAATAATTTTAAAGGTTTTCGTCTTATTAAAGGTACTCACATTTAAAATATAAACGCCTTTTGCTAGCCCTGCTGCTTGTATTCGAACCTGGTTGTTTACAATTTCATACATCTTAGATGATACGCGCGTGCCACGCATTGCAAAGAGCGATACCAAAAGTTCTGTTTCTACTCCTCCATCAAGGTTAATGACGATTTCATCACCTTCAATAGGGTTTGGATAGATTAGCACCTCGGGGTTCACCGTAAAAGTCTCTTCATACACCGAATCACATTCTTGATCAGAAGTTACTTGTAAGGTATTTACTGGTTCCGTAAGGTTTAAGATGACTTCGTTTGCAGAAACTGTTTGTGTTTCGTCATTCAAGGTTACTTCGTAGGTTTCACTTCCGTTTAAAGTTACAATGACTTCTAATCGACCATAGTCCACTTCTGTTACTACTGTAAATTCCTCAGAAGGTACTACGGTGATTTCAAAACAAGCTTCATAATCTGGTTGACCATCCACAGTGATACAGGCCGTATAATCTCCCGGATCTAAATCTTCAAATTGTACAGTCTCGGTAAAGTCTTTGGAGGCGCCCGAATCAGCTCCTGACAAGGTTACTTGGTAACGGAAATCTTGAGATGCATCAATCTGAAGGCTTCCCTTTGCTGGGATACATGATTGAAGACTAGTAAACGTATAGTTCGAATCGGGAAGCGAAAATTCATTTTCATCACATACATTACCAATACCGTCGTTATCTGCATCAGCTTGATCAGTGTTTGGTGTTAAAGGACAATTGTCTACAATATCTAGAATGGTGTCATTATCATCATCAGCATCACAAACATCACCGATACCATCATTATCACTGTCGAGTTGGTCTGGGTTTGCCGTATTCGGACAGTTATCTTGTGCATTAGTAATTCAATCTCCATCCAAATCATCTGCTGTAGTATCACAAACATCACCTGTTCCATCACCATCGCTATCTGCTTGATCTGGATTTGGTGTTAACGGACAGTTGTCGTCTTCATCTAGAATTCCGTCTTCATCATCATCTTTATCACAGACATCACCAATACCATCGTTATCGGTATCTAATTGGTCAATATTATATGTCATTGGACAATTGTCTACAATATCTAGAAAGGTGTCATTATCATCATCGGGGTCACAGACGTCACCAATACCATCGTCATCACTATCTTCTTGATTTTCATTTGCAACTGTAGGGCAGTTGTCTTCTGTATTAATAATCCCATCTCCGTCATCGTCGTTCGGGTCTTCACAAACATCGCCAATACCGTCACCATCAGTATCAGCTTGATCTGGGTTAGGAGTCAAGGGGCAGTTATCATCAACATCTAAAATACCGTCGTTGTCATCATCATCATCACAAACATTACCCATACTATCACCATCCGTATTGAGCTGATCAGCATTGCTCGTTAATGGGCAGTTATCGTCAACATCTAAAACACCATCATCGTCATCATCGTCATCATCGGCAGGTAAGCCTTCAATAACAAAATCATCAATCACAACACCTTCTTCGGTTACGAATTCATCAGAATGAAATACAAAACGGAACATAATATTGTCTTCGTTTCTTAAGTCTGTTTCGGTACCTGCATTGGCTGTAAAGTCATAACGATAGGCGTTAAATGTAGCGTTAGTACCTGTCCATTGTCCGCCTGGGCAATTTTGACAATCAGTAGGGTTAGGTGTTCGATCACTATTGTACCAATTTGGTTGGCTGTTTGAAGAACCTAATAAGCTCCAAGTCTCACCGGCGTTCAACGAATATTCTACATACAATACATCGTAATTGATTTCGATATCATACGCCATATTGAAGCTTAATACAGGATCGGCAATGTTTGAAAAATCATAACAGTTGGTGACTAAATAACTTAGTTTAGAATCAGGATAATCTCCGCCTAACACAGTACCGTAAGCATTTGCACCATTGGCAGCTGCATTTAATGTTGACCCTGTCGGAATTCCTCTTTGCCATACTGAAGTATCTCCAGAACTATCATATGCAATAAGTGCGTCGCTTGCAGTTTCAAAAGAATTTACTTGGGCAGCAACGCCAGATATATTTGAGAAAAAGTTTTGTTCGATAGTATTGTTGTTGGGCAAATCGTCATTTGCGATTTGCGCAATAATTTCAATAGTAGCGTTACCTGTTGAATTCAACGTGATGGCGTCTAAAGTTACTATCAACTCTTCTTGAGGAGCCAAAGTATTTGAAAAAGATTGCGTTTGTTGAGTCCCAGAATTAATGCTGTAGTGAATGTCAAAACCTGAAATGGTATTTGAGCCATCATTTATAAGTTCTACGGAAGGTATGATACTTCCGCAGGCAAGGCTTCCTTCTTCGGGAGTAATTGAAATCAACCGAATATCGTTTTCGGGTGTTTGAACCGTATACTGACCTGAAATAGAGTATTGACCTAAGGATGCATAATCAGAATACCCTGTATCTACAGTTCCTGAACCTGTACCTTGTATTTCTAAAAAGTATAAGCCTTCGGATAAATTTGTAGTTATAGAAGCGCTTAACCCTGAAGGATTACTATTTGCAACTTCAGTTCCACCCGCATCTAATAAACGTAATGCAATATCTAGATTTGGATGCACATCATGGGGTTCAACGGTAAAGGATGCTTGCCCCGCTTGGGCTAAGAATGAAAACATATCGATATCGTCGCGCTCTCTGATAATTCCCTTGTTGTCATTACCATTGATATTACCACCCGCATCGGCAACTATAGCAGTAGAACCGTTTGTGGTATCACTGTGATCATCGGGTGCAAAACCAAAATTGTTTTGGGTATTTGCTATAATTTGAATGTCGTTTTGAGTATTTGTTGCATTGTTATATTCTCCCAAGCTCCATTGTCCGATTGGTTTATTCAAACTGAAGCCCATAATGGGCGCCCAAGTGCCATGACCTTCGTAGTATTCTGTAGATCCTTGACCGTCATGATTCAGACCCATGGTATGACCTACTTCGTGTGATCCTGTATCTCCGGCTTGTCTCCCATTACCAATGTTGTAAACCCAGCAAGGGTCTTCCGTGTCCCATGAAAAAGAGTTTAAAAAAGCAACACCACCAGAACCAGGCTGTGCATCATCTGTTGGCGTAAAAATGACCATCATACGACGGTTTCGTGGTGTAGCATCAAATACAGAGCGATCAGTTACAACGTTAATATCAAAAGGACTAAAATCTTCTGCCATGATCTCCCAAGTATTTGTGATTTCAGCGTCAGAAAGATTTGCAGGTTGAGCATCAATAGTATCACCACTATTCCAATTGGTATTGGAAACAACCTCACCATCAAAATCAAGATAAATAACGGCAGTCGCGCTAGGTCTACTTTGTAATGTTGTTGGTGGTAATTTGGAGGTTGAACCAGTATTTACATTTTTAGAGGGTGCAGTTTGTGGCGCTTTCTCATAAGCGATACAAAGAATGGCATTTATGTCAGTCTCCTTTACATAAACGTTGTTATTTACTGTGTATACTTTATAGGCCCTATTTACATCTCGTTCAATAATATGACCTTCCAATTGACCATTATTATAATTGAAACTGAATGAAGACCCTTCTTTTTGATCAACTGCACCAATCAGAGAGAGGGTTTTATTTACTTGATTACGGACATTTAACTGAAGCTCAACACTTTTTGAGTTTGAGAGTTGAATACGAATTGGTTCTCCTGTTTTACCGGTTTTATTGGATTTTGAAAATCTATTTACCAATGAGGAAGGATTTTCAGATATTAGAACTGGAGATGAATTAGGATCTTGAGCAGAGAGTATTGTTGTAGAGCCTAAAAATAGTATGCAAAGAAAGATTTGCCTTAAAATTTGATTCATAGCTTGGTAGGTTATCAAGCAAAAACGTTAAAACCCTAATTTTTATTGGATACTTTTTTATTTTTAGATAAACGGTAAAAGTAAAAAGGGCTTGAATAGCTTCAAGCCCTTTTTAAGTATGTAGGTTAATTTGGGTTTTCTATTATAAAGCTTCTAAGGTCGAAAAACGCTCCTGATGGTTTTCAGCAAGTTGAGTGGTTTCTGTAGTATCAGCTCTTTCCATATTACAGTAGATGACTAAAGCAATCACTAAACTTGCGAAATAAACGAAACTTTTTGTTCTGTAGGTCATGATGATTTGGTTTTTAATTCTGAAGCTAATCTACTTCAGAATAGTGCACAAAAAAGCCCATTGTTGCGAAATGGGCTTTTTGTGATGTCAAATAAAG
>CALHCJ010000003.1 GCA_937936275.1 uncultured Flavobacteriaceae bacterium | reverse complement strand
TTAATTTGACGGATCCGGGGACTTACAACATTAAAGTAACGGATAATGTAACTGGGTGTTATGAGTTAATAGGATATGAGATTGATCCTAGGCCGCAATGGGATATTGCCCTAACAGCGACCACCCCAATCACATGTTTTGTTGATACCAATGGTACATTGGAGGTTACCTTTACTGGCTACGCCGGAGCTTATGACTATGAGGTATTCAATGAGGATGGTACTACAGCAGGTGTAAGTAGTACAGGTGAAACTTTACATCCGTTATTGATTTCTAACATGCCAGCAGGTAACTATTATGTAAGCGTAACTCCTACCGATTATCCATATTGTGAAGTAAAAGAGACTTTAGTAGCTACAATACAATCACCCATAGAACCTCTTACAGCGGTAACAGAAGACTTATTGGCCTCAGGTTGTCCCAATGATATGGGCGAAATTAGTGTGGTTCCTGAAGGAGGATACGCACCTTATGATATTACATTGACGCCTTCTTCTGGTTCACCGATTGTCGTATCCGATGTTTTTGCTCATGTGTTTACTAGATTACCTGCAGGCGGGTATACCATTCTTGTTGTTGATTCGCAAGGTTGCCCTTGGAATGGAACTGGAAATGTTGCCCCTACCCCTGACATAGATGCATCGGCTACTGGCACACCGCCAGTTTGTTTCGATGACCCCGATGGCATCATTGTGGCGAATGCTACAGGTGGTTCAGGAGAGTTTAACTATTTTATAAATTATTATGATGAAACTGGAACCTCTATAGAGTTTACCCCCAGCGTTCCACAACAAAGCAATGAATTCAACTTCCTTGGTGAAGGATATTATAGTATTACAGTAACCGATGATATGGGATGTAGCGATACTACGGCCATTATTTTCTTGGATGGTCCTGATCAGCTTTTGGCCGAAGTTGCTCTAACAACCGCCATGACCTGTGATAGCCCAGCGATAGTTACCGCAACTGCCGCAGGTGGTACAGCACCTTACTTATATCAGTTAGAAGATGATTCAGGAAACATTGTAACCGCGTTTCAATCAAACAATGTGTTTTCCGTAAGTGATGCAGGAACGTATAGGGTTCGTATAACAGATGCCAATAATTGTGAAACCTTAGGCCAAGTACCCGTGGTAGTTCCAGAAATTCCACCGGTGCAATTAACTATTGATTTTGCAAGTACATCCGTTAGCTGTGCTGACGATATGACGGCTTCTATTTATGCTTCGGCTATTGGAGGCATTGGCGAATATACCTTTGATTTGATTTTAGGAGGAACCGTTGTACAAAGTCAAATAGACTTTAGGAAAGTTGTTTTTGAAGATTTAGCCCCAGGGGAATATACGGTAAGGGTAACTAGCGAAGGTGGATGTCCCCCGGACGAAGAACTTGTAAGTATTTCAAACCCAGAACCCTTGATTTATAATAGTGAGGTTACACCAGAAACTTGTGTTGATGAGCAAGATGGTTCAATTACGCTAATGTTATCAGGTGGCGGAGGCGGCTACCAATATGCAATTTCTCCGAACCTTGATCAATTCTTTAACGAAGACCCTGAACAAGGGCTTCCTACTGGGCAGTATCGTTTTGAAGATTTAGCCCCAGGTGTATATACTATTATAGCGCAAGACAGTAATGGTTGTTTCTTTGTTCGAGAATATCCTATTGAACCTGCTACTGAGATGATGATTAATATTGAAACGACCCCCGAGACCTGTGAAGGTGATATGGATGGTTCTATTACACTTGATATCTCCGGTGGAACAGCACCATACAGTACACGACTAAGTACAGAATCTAGTTTTATTCAAGATAGGCTTACCTTTCCTGATATGGCTGCAGGAGCTTATATCATCTTCGTTGAAGATGCTAATGGTTGTCCAGTTGATTTAGGTGTCACTATTGAACCAGGCGTTAACTTGAATGCTATTGTAGAGCCAATTTACGAGTGTACTGGGAATATTCCTGAAAATTATATCAATATTACCTTCGAAGACCCAAGTGTTACTGGAGATGTTCTTTATGCTTTGGATTCAACAGACCCCAATGATTTGCAATTAACACCAGACTTTAGAAATATTGCTCCAGGTTCACATTATCTGAGAATACAGCATTCAGGGGGTTGTTCAATTAATATTCCATTTGAAATACAGGCCTTTGATCCGCTTACTTTGATGTTGGAACAAAATAACCTGAATGAAATTACAGCTATTGCAGATGGTGGTGTACCAGCTTATACTTTCTATTTTAACGATGACAATAATGGCTCCGATAATACTTACCATATCAATAGAAGTGGTACTTATGTGGTCAGAGTTATAGATCAAAACGGTTGCGAGGCAATGGCCAATATAGAAATGGAGTTTATAGACATTGAAATACCTAACTTCTTTACCCCAGATGGCGATGGACAGAATGATCGCTGGTTTCCTGAAAATACTGAAGGCTGGCCTGAAATTGTAGTCAAAATTTACGACCGCTATGGTAGGGTAGTGGCAGATGATGTAGTCAATAGAAATGGATGGGATGGGCTCTATAAGAACAGCGAATTGCCTACAGGTGATTATTGGTATGTCATAAAACTTCATGGTGAAAATGACGATCGCGAGTTTGTTGGGCATTTTACATTATATCGCTAATATTTGTGCAACTTAGCTAACCATTTCGTTTATGTATAAAATCGAGATAAAAGGCTCCTTTGAGCACCTACAGAGAATTTCAACATTTCTCGACAACAACCATATTAAGCACAATGTAGTTGGGGATATTGATGGTGGATATTCGATTGAAGAAATTGAAGAGAGTATTAATTGGCCATTTTAATTAGGGGAATAACCAATTGTTAAGGTCAATTGGGATTCTTTTGTAAATGCGGTTCCTTCATCACATCTACAAAATAGAAAACACATTAACTACTGAGGTGCTACAGTCTGCAGAACTTAAAAAAAACTTGAAGTATTATCGGTAATGAAGAAACAACCTAAGAAACCAGGTTGTACGAGACTAGTTGAACTCAGAAATTACTATTTGATAAGAATTGATTTTGACAATTTGTTTTATTAACTTTATTTAATAAAGAATTACATCATTTGCGTCTAATTAGTTTAAAAATGGCAATACGGTGTACAGCTTTAAACAAGCAGGGTAAAATATTGAAAGTCAATGTGATAGATTGAATGTTTTCAGTCTGTCATCCCGACTGAATCTGAAAGTGAATCGTTAAAGCGATTCACTTTTTGTTTTGGAAAGTGTAATTAAGGTGAATTCACCTCATTTTCGGATTCGGATAGTTATCGGATTGGTCTTCAACAGTCTCATCCATACAAACAAAATCCTTTTCAATTAAAAGTTTGAGCTCTGTACCGTTTGCTCCAGTAACGCTGTGACTAAAACCAATTTTATTGGATTCAAACCAACTTTTACTTATTCCTGTTTCTAAAAAGAGGGTTATAGTTTGGTCGTGAAATTGAGCGGCTAGGGTATCAATCCCTTCCTTTGCTTCTAAAGCATAGGTAAATTTTGCATTACCAAAATCCGTAGTTTCTGTAAAACGACCAGTATTACAAAAGGTCTCTACTTCTGATTTGGTAAGTCTATAGCGTATGGAATTTCCTCTTATTCTAATTTTCATGTTTCTTTTTCTTTTCAACCGAGCCTTTGGTGAATTCAATTTATGTCTCCACCTTATCTTTAAAATTTCCTGTTATCACTTTCCGTAATTCATTGAGGTGTTTACCAATTCATCAATATTTTCAGGTTTTACATCTTCAAAACTATTGCAAACGTTTTGTAATTAGATGCGATTTTAGTCATAGGGTTCGTTTTTTTTGGCAATACTTCCACCTACCGTGATCAAAATGTTAATTGATACTTTGAGAAAAACGGGATATAGTTCGTTACGCTCTATGGAGTTCTTCTTCATTTCTTCTGGTAATTTTTACTCTCTAGCGCTCTAGATTCTATGGTTTTATAGTTTATTGTTACCCGTGTTCCTTTATCTTCTTCCGAATTGATAAACAAGCGTCCATTGATATAACTAATTCGTTCTTTCATAAAGAATAGCCCCATTCCACCTTCACTATTGTTTTTTGGAACTTTGTCTAGAATTGAGGAATCAAATCCTTTGCCATCATCATCAATGACGATGCTTAGTATATCATCCTTATAATTGATTGTCACCAAAATATAGTTGGCTTGTGCGTATTTAATGGCGTTATTTACCGCTTCTTGGGTAACGCGATACATGTTGGTTTCCGCAAGGGAATCAAACCGGATATGTTCATCTGTTTTATTCTCGAAAAGAATGGTTTTACCCGTCAGTTTTGAAAGTTCAACGGTCATCTTATGAAGGGCAGGAAAGATGCCATGGTCACTCAATTCAGGCGGTGTCAAATTGAAAGTTGCCGTACGAACGCCTTTTATCAAGTCTGAAGTAAGGTCTTTTAAATAGGAGATTTTTTCTCCTGTTTTTTCGATGTTGGTCAAATCAATCGATTCGATATTGAACTTTAGGGCCGTGAGCATCTGTCCGATACCGTCATGGATATCTTTTGCGATTCGTTTGCGCTCCTCCTCTTGTCCTTCAACAATTTGGCTCGCCTGTAATTTTTTCTGTAGCATCCGCTCCTCAAAGTTCTCTTTCGTCAGTTGTTCGACTTTTAGTGCATTTTGTTTACGTTGTGTAATGTCAGAACATAAAATCAAGATACTCTGCTCT
>CALHCJ010000002.1 GCA_937936275.1 uncultured Flavobacteriaceae bacterium | reverse complement strand
AGCGGTATTATCAAGCATATCGCGCATATCGGTAACTCCACTTACATCCCAATCACCTAAATTCTGATTTAAGGCTGTTGCGTTGTAAAAAGCTGAACGCATACTTACATTTCCTAAATTCCATAAATTCATAGCTTGGTTATATGCTGATGCTTCATTGAACATATAGTCCATATTACTTACACCAGATACACGCCAATTGTTGATACTTTGATTGAACGAAGTAGCACCGCTAAACATTTGATTCATTGTATCTACACCGCGTACATTCCATGCATCAATATTTTCATTGAATGAGGTTGCTCCTTTGAACATTTCTGACATATTAAGTACGGATGCTACATTCCAAGAATTCATAGTTTGGTTGTATCCAAGGGCATCTTCAAACATGGATTTCATAGTCGAAACAAAAGAAGTGTTCCAAGAATCGATAGGCTGATTAAATACAGAGGCACCCATGAACATTTCTTCCATGGTAAGTACTTCTCCGGTATTCCAATTTTGAATGGGTTGGTCAAACACAATTGCTTCTTTAAATAAAGCCTCCATGTTTGTAACTGAAGCAACGTTCCAGTTGCTTATTAGACCGTTAAAAACTTCTGCACCTTCAAACATCGAGGGCATTAAGGTTACTGATGATACATCCCAGGCATTCAAAGGTTGATTAAACAACAAGGCATCTTCAAACATAGATGTCATATTTGCGACCGCACTTACATCCCATGAATTTAAAGGTTGATTAAAAACCTCTGCTCCTTGAAACATAGATGTCATGTCAACTACGGAATTAACATCCCAATTTTGTAAGGGTTGATTAAAAGCCTGCGCGTAATAAAACATGAAACGCATACTAATTACTCTAGATACATTCCAACTTGCTATGGGTTGATTGAATGATATAGAGCTTTGAAACATAGAAGCCATGTTAGTTACGGCGTCAACATCCCAACTGTCAATAGGTTGATTGAAAGCACCAGCAGATTGAAACATAGATGACATATTGGTAACTGATGAAACATCCCATTGATCTAAGGGCTGATTAAATAAAGGAGCACTAGAGAACATGCCTCTCATAGTGGTTACATTGCTAACATCCCAAGAGTTTATAGCACCATTGAAGACGGCAGCGGATTGAAACATCTCTTGCATATCGGTAACGTTACTAACGTCCCAAGAATTTAAGTTTTGATTAAAAACGGTGGCAGATCGAAACATCTCTTCCATGGTGGTAACAGCTCCTACGTTCCAATTATTTAGAGGTTGATTGAAAGCCGCGGCCCTGTAAAACATTCCTTCCATGTTTGTTACACTACTTACATCCCAATTATTTAAGGGTTGATTAAATAGTTCGGTGTCATAGAACATTTGATGCATAGAAGTAACCTTACTCACATCCCAAGAACTCAAAGGTTGATTAAAGGCATCTGTAGAAGTGAACATATTATTCATCGATAATACATTAGAAACATCCCAATTGTCAAGCGGTTGATCATAAATTGATGCTTGATAAAACATATTATCCATATATTGAACATTGCTAACATCCCAATTATTGATATTATGATTGAATAAGTAATTTCTACGAAACATGCGTTGCATATTGGTTACCTGCGATAGATTGGGTACTCCCGTTGCATTGTATTCTACATTTTCACAGAAATAAAATGCCTGTTTCATACTACCCCAAACTTGAGTTCCCCATTGATCCATTGAAATCAATTTGAGATTGTCTCTATTTGATGAGCCATGATAATAGGAAGGAAAATCACCAATAATGGCAACTGTATAAATACCTGGATTTAAGTAGGTATGTGTAATTTCATTGTTCACATTATTGTCATACTGATTATCGCCCCAATCTACAGAGAAATCATAAGTTAAATAGTCAGGGTACCCGTCGTTAAGCTCCAATCTATATTGGCGAGCGTTGGTAGAGTTCGTGTCTAAGTTACGGGTATCAATAGTTATTTTAAACGCATCAGGACTGTTCACCCAACTAGGTACCGTTTTGAAACTAATTTCTTGACAACCCACAGCTGGTCCCTCATCATTGTAAGGCACAACAGTTACAAAAACATTATCTCCTGGAAGAAATTCATTGGTGAAATTTAAGAGTAACACGTTTCCGAAATCTTCATTATCAGAAATTACTTGTAAAACATTGCCATCATCATCTTCACGTCTTATACTCACGCGATAGCCCGTTGCATTTGGAGCAGCTTCCCAACGAATAGCAGAATTGGCAGGTACGTTTTGATCTCCATCATAAGGTGAAATGATATCTGAGCAAAGTACAAATGAGCAATTAACAATATCTGCGGTAAAAGACCAGTTATGATCGTCTATCAATTCTTGTCTAGCTGCTAACCCGTCGCAATAGTTTAGGTTTGACGCTCCAAGGTTGATGTTGTCTCTCACATCTTGCTGCGCCCATGCGATAAGTATATTGTCGTAATTTTCTTGAGAAATACCACTATTAGATAGCATGGAACCCATATTCGTAACACCAGATATATCCCAGACAGCTAAGTTTTGATCAAAGCTATCTGCACTTCGAAACATGCCATTCATGCTTGTTACAGCTGTTGCATTCCAATTGTTCAAGGGTTGATTAAAAACAGGATTT
>CALHCJ010000001.1 GCA_937936275.1 uncultured Flavobacteriaceae bacterium | reverse complement strand
TCCTTCTCTTATAGATTTGCAGCTAAAAAAGAATAAAACAGAAGTAAAAAACATCGTTACAAATGGAAAAGGAATGATGACGGGTTTTCCACAAATCAAAAAAGAAGAAATGGATGCGTTGCTTCGTTTTTTGTTTGAGGAAGAAGTACAACATAATGTAGCGGAAAAAACAGCGCTTGTCACTACCAAAAAGAATAGTCCACCAAACTACAAACATACAGGTTACAATAAGTTTTTGGATAGCAATGGATTACCAGGCATTTCCCCACCATGGGGAACCATGCATGCGATCGATTTAAATACCGGTGAGTATATTTGGTCGATTCCTCTAGGAGACACTCCACAATTAGGAGTCTCTGGTAAGGGAACTGGATGCGAAAATTACGGCGGACCCATAGTGACAGAAAACGGACTCTTATTTATAGGAGCTACTAAAGATGGGTTTTTTAGAATTTTTAATTCCCATACTGGAGCTTTACTTTGGGAATACAAACTTCCAGCAGCAGCCTTTGCCACTCCAGCTATGTATGAAGTCGATGGGAAACAATATATTGCTATTGCCTGCGGTGGTGAGAAATTAGGTACTAAAAAAGGAAATCAGATTATTGCCTTTGCATTAGAATAAGTGCCTAGTCAGGTAACCTATTTTTTACTAAAGCAATTTGACCCATATGATTCGCCTGATGCTCCATAACATGGTACCAAACCCAATGATGATTGATCCCTTTATCTATTTCAGAGGCAAACCAGTCATCGTCTTTGTTCTTTAGACCTTCTAGGGTTTTCAACCTTAGGTCATCCCAAAGATTTAAATAGTATTGTATTGGCTTTTCTTTAAATTCTCTTCTAGAATCTTCTCCAAGATTAGAGCCGATACCCCATGACTCAGCTTCCTCGTCTGTCCATTTACGGTTTTCAAGCGTTTCTACTTGGTAATAGGCTTCTGTAGCCACCAAATGCATTACTAAAGCACCAATACTATTGGCTTTTTCGTCAAATTCAAAATCTATTTCGGATTGATTTAAATCTTTTACTTCAGCAGTAATTCTAGCCTTCAAATCTTCTAGCATGCTAACCATTAAACCTATTTTTGGGGTGTACCCTTGTGCTACTTTCATTTCATATTGCGCTGTAGCAATTGATGCGCTCAAAAATACAAGTACTGGAAGTGCCTTTCTTATCAACATTTTTATTTAGAAATTATAGTTTGCGTTAGATCTATCAAATTTTTATCCTTTTCCTTAAAAATACGCTTGCTTCGCAGATACCGATTCAAATTATATTCGTCATAGTTCTTGGAGCTCTTATTTATACTACTTATACGTACTTTACCAGAAGAATGAATAAATTCGTCATTTCCAACCCACATACCCACGTGCACTACTTTTTCAGAGGTACTATCCGTGGCTTTTGTTCCGAAAAAAAGCAAATCACCCTTTTGAAGGTTTTTAAAGTTTCGAGTAGAATCGATAAGTTTACCCGTATGTACTTGTTGCGAAGCGTCCCTCGGAATCACCATCCCGTTTAAATAATAAACGGTTTTGGTAAATCCGCTACAATCAACACCTTTAGTAGAAGTTCCTCCCCAGAGATACGGAACACCTGTAAGCTCTTTAGCGCTTGCTACCAGGGTTTCTTTCGTGGGGTTCCTGTTCTTTAACCAGTATTCATAGGGTTCCGCTTCGTTTTTATTGATATAGGCGTTCCGACCATCTGGAAAGCGAACAATATAGTGTTCATCAGTATACTTGACAATAGTTACCAAATTGCCTGCTGTTAAATCGGAAACGATAGCAGCTTCCTCACCAGGTCCAAGGTAGGCATGACCATAGGTTTTCGTGTAAATAATCTTTTCATCATTTTCCCAATTCTCTGCTTTTTGCTCATCTACTAACTCAAACCCTCCATCGTCTACCCAAGCTAAGTAATGATCAGGGGTTTGTACGTAATACCAATTGTCTTCCTGTTTATACACATTTACTACAGTGCCTAAGGTAGCCTGGGTTACCAATTCAGATGAATGACCAGGGTTACTTCGAAGATTCGCAACAGAAATGTTGATAATACCTTTCGTGTTTTTCGCTAAGTGAGCTGCAGGTAATACTTGAATACTGTCTGTAAAAGGAATACTGTCTGTAGTCAACCTACTTTTAAGAGCAGCTACCGCATGTGGCAGATTGCTTTCTCCCTTTAATACAAAGGAATCACCATTCTTGACCGATATGATGTCAAAAAGGGCTACCCGCTTATCAGGAGCATATTCAGACTTTACCTCTTCCAAAACAGCTGCCACCTGCTTGGAAGCTTGAGGTGATTCTTTACAAGAGGCTAACAGCAATACTACTAGCATACTTTGCACGATTAATTTTATATTTTTCATTTTTCTAGATTCTCTAATTCTTTTGGAAAATTACTTCTTTTTTAGCGTTTTGATCTAACATAAAGGCAATTAACGGAATTTTTAAATTCCTCTTACAGACTCACTGGTTGGTAAACAATTAGATTCTTTAATAGCTTTGTTTTATACATGTCATTTGTCGATCAAATATGAGGATCAAGGGAACTTTGCCTTTTTTCCAGTTCTCTTTTATTTATATAAACCAACCCATTAGTTGGTTTGTTAAAATCAGGATGGTTTCGGTCTTGCGTTTCAGCTATGATTAACTTGAATTCAGCATGTTACTAAATCAAAGATTTGTTGTTTTCAGCCAATTTAAAACAATCAAACTTCTTAAAGTGATGTTAATCAGTACTTTATTTTAGGTTTTCTGACAATTTCATGTATCTTTTAAACTATGATACAAACGGATAAGCAAGAAAACACAGAATTTTTAGAAAAATCAATTGACCATTTAGAAGCCACAGGCTTCGAAAATATCAAAGCAGATATGGAAGGCTACGAAACACCGAAGTCATATTTACGAAAAGGAGATGATCTTAAAATTACTCCCGACATCGTTGCTCTTAAAAATGGTAGAAAATATTTTTTTGATATCAGCCTTAAGTCTGCAAAGCCAAAATTATTGAAAACAAAATGGCTATTTCTAGACACTATAAGTAGAATGAATTCAAATCGCTTTCGAATTATCACCACAAGGGGTCATTACAAATTCACAGATACTATGTTAGAAGATATTAACCTATCTAACAAAACTCCTATTAAAATTTAAACATAACGCTTCCATACAATAAGAAGGACTCTTTAAATGGGTCCTTTTTAGTTTTTTAGCATCATGACATGGGGAATTCCATCTTCTAAGTATTCCCCACCTTTTTCTATAAACCCTAATGAATTATAAAAGCGTTTTAAATAGGTCTGTGCAGAAAGTGCAATCGAAGTTTCGCCAAATCGTTCTTCAATAGCTTTAATAGATGCTTTCATGATATCGATTCCGTAACCATGCTTTCGTTCTCTGTCTTTTACCAATACCCTACCAATACTCGCTTGTGCTAAATAGTCACCAGCTTTAAAAATTCTAGTGTAGGCCACAACCCTATTATTCTTCAAACCAAGGATATGAATAGCCTTTTGGTCTTTTCCGTCTAAATCTTGGTAGACACAATCTTGCTCTACCACAAAGATTTCTGAGCGCAATTGCAGCAAGTCGTAGAGCTCGTTAGTGCTTAAGTCAGAAAACGATTTTATGGAGATATTAATCATATAGACCTATTTAAACTGTAACCAATATACGTGAATCAAGATAAAAAATAACTTAGTTCTTTATTCTAAAACCATGGTGGTTTCTTGGTCTTTTTTCAATCCTGAACAATAAGCTGTTTACTATCACACTTTCCAAATTCTGGTTGAATATTCACGTGATTGATACCAAAACGGTGATAAACTTCTTCCTCAATCTGTTCGAGAATAGCATCAAATTCTGAGAGGCGAATATCTTTATTAAAATCAATATGAGCTTCTAAGTGCACTTCATCTTCATTTAATTGCCATATATGTACATGGTGAATGTTTTTTACGGGTCCAATTTTGCCGATGGATTCTACAATTTTGTGTACTTCAATAGAATTCGGCGTAAACAACATTAACACTCGGATAGATTGTTTAAGCAAATCAAAACCCATATAAATTAAATAAATAGCGATAGCTAATGTCAATATAGGATCAACCCAATACCAGTGATAGAATTTCATAAGAATTCCCCCAATTAATACTGCCACTGATGCCATCATATCAGTCAATAAATGCAAATAGGCCGATTTCATATTCATATTGCTATTCGCATCTTTTTTAAGTAGTAGAACACTAAATCCGTTCGCGACGATACCTAATAAAGACAACCAAATTACCAGATTCGACTCTACCTCCTTCGGATTTTGAAAGCGTTCAATCGCCTCAATAATAAGAATTACCGCAACAATCATTAAAGCGGCTGCATTGACAAAAGCAGCAATAATTTCAGCTCTTTTATATCCAAAAGTCTTGTTATTAGAGGAGGGTCTCTTTGAAAGTAAGTTAGCAATATAACTTACGATTAAAGAAAGTACGTCACTAAAATTATGCAAAGCATCAGAGAGTAAGGAAAGACTTCCAGATACCAAACCTCCAACCACCTGTGCAACGGTTATCAGACTATTTAAAAGAATAGAAATAATTAGATTTCGTCCTTTTAAATCTGGGTGATCATGACTATGAAAATGTGAATGATTTTGACCCATTTTTCGTTTTTGATTGTCCGATAATAGATATTGCTTGCTTCAAAAGCAATGAATTGGAACTATTAAAAAGTTACTACATGATTAACGAACACCCATCAACAAAATCAAGTACAAGGTATTTTCTCAATGCGACGTTCATGTCGTCCCCCTTCAAATTCGGTATTTAAAAACATTGTTACCATTTCTAATGCCTGAGGTAAAGAAATAAAACGAGCTGGTAAGCTTAGAATATTTGCTCCGTTATGCTCTCTTGCTAATTGAACAATTTCTTTCGTCCAGCATAAAGCACAACGTACTTTTTGATGTTTGTTTGCTGTCATTGATGCACCATTACCACTTCCACAGATTATAATACCTTTATCTACAACTCCATCAGCAACATCTTTAGCTACTGGGTGCACAAAATCAGGGTAGTCAACGCTATCCGTTCCATCAGTACCATAATTTTTTACCTCAATCTGTTTCGATTTTAGTAAGCCTACAATAGCAAGTTTGTACTCTGTACCTGCATGATCATTACCTATCGCTATTTTCATGAGTATTCCTTTTTTTTCGGTTAGTATTACAAATGTACAAAGACATCATGTTTTACCACAAGTATTAATAATTTCACAACAAGTATTTCTTTTTAGTTATTTGACATTGTTTATTTGTTGTTTACATACCCTATCAAAATTGTTGATAAGCTAACAACAAAAACTTACTTTTAAATTTTGTGAAATCATTTAAATACTGCTTTACAAAATAGTAATAAGAATATATAATTTACTTCTTAGAACATAGCAGAAAGATATCAAGTCTTCATCTAAAGAAATTAACACTAACTTTGTATTAACTTATTATGAATTTTGTGTTGATAGCACTTATGAAGATAAGTTAATAAGAATGTTAAGCAACTGATTTTGAAAACCATTACAGTTGTAAAGAATGTCAATAAATTTAAATTTCAGTTCAAAGCAAGGTTTCTTTGAATTTTTTATCTCCACTATTAACATCCTATCATAACCATCATTTTTATTTTAAATTTTAAAAAGAAAACAATACATATGATATATATGTTGATAACCTTATGGAAGGATGAAAGAAAATATATATAGCAAAAATCTAGTGGATTATTAATCGTAATTTTCCATCAACTATCTCTAAGAAGGCCTTTTGGTATTCTTAGAAGAACAAATTAAAATTTGAGCTAAGACTTGAATTATTTATAATCTCGATGATCGAGTAAACAAGAAAAGAATTAATGTCGAAGAAAAATAAAAAGGCAAAAAACCATAGAAAAAACGAAATTACCAAAGGCATCTTTACGGTGCTTGAAAAAGAACAAAATAAAAGCTTTAATTACAAGCAAATAGCTGCAAAAATAGGAGTTACCGATGCTCATGATCGAAATGTATTGATTAAAAGACTGGTTCAACTTAAAGAAACCAAACGTATTATAGAAGAAAGCAGAGGGAATTATAAAGCAATTCCGTCCACAAAAACATACCACACAGGTACTGTTGATATTACTGGAAGAGGAAATGCATATATCATAATCGAAGGTATGGATGATGATGTTTTTGTACCCTTCAATAAACTAAACAAAGCTTTTCATAAAGATACTGTAGAGGTATATATTTTTCCCCGCAGAAAAGGAAAAAAATTGGAAGGAGAGATTACAAAAATAGTAGAGCGTAACAAAATGGAGTTTGTTGGTATTGTTGATATGCAAAAGAGCTTTGCATTTATACGTCCCACAGATTTTAGAATGTATACGGATATTTTTGTTGCTCAAGATAAAATAGGAGAAGCAAATGATGGTGATAAAGTAATTGTATCTATTACAGAATGGCCTGATAATGCTGATTCTCCATTCGGAAAAATAACCGAAGTGTTAGGAAAACCTGGTGAACATGATACCGAAATACACTCTATCTTAGCAGAATACGGTTTACCTTATTCCTTTCCGCTGGAAGTAGAACGTTATGCAGATCAATTAGATACTTCTATTAAACCAGAAGAAATTGCAAAGCGTCGTGATATGCGTGATACGCTAACATATACTATTGATCCTAAGGATGCCAAAGATTTTGATGATGCTCTTTCTTTTAAAGTATTAGAAAATGGTAATTATGAAATTGGAATTCATATTGCTGATGTTTCTCATTATCTACAAGAAGATACAGT